>RFIQ01000371.1 GCA_003695565.1 Planctomycetota bacterium
CGTCAGCGGCGGCCTGGCCTACAAGGGCCTAGAGTACGTGACCCTGACGACCGACTTGCGCTATTTCGATTACACCTCGACCGAAGCCTTCGGCGACCCAGCCGCCTATGGTGCCGACGGCCGAGCGCTTGGATTGGGGTGGAAAGACGTCTTCTCCGTCTCCTTCGGCGCTCAGGTCGAGTGGACCGATCGGCTGACTTTGCGAACCGGATACACGTTCGCCACCGACTTGATCGACGACAGCACGACCTTCTTCAACGTCGCATCGGACCTCGGCTACCAGCACGTGCCGGCCTTCGGCCTGAGCTACCGGCTCAGCAGCAAAGCGACGCTCAGCGCATCCTATCAATACGTGGCCCGCTGGCGCTCCAGCGGCCCTTACGTACTGCCCGGCTTGGGCGCCATCCCTGGATCGTCCGTCACCACTGAATCCGACGCCCACATCGCCACCCTCGGCGTCAACGTGAAGTACTAGCGGTAATGGCGGGCGGGTACTTGCTAAGCGACCCGATTACGCATGCTCGCCGCTTGCATGTTGGCGCGAAACTTGTTGCAGCTTCAAAGGTATCCTTGCGCGCCGTTAGGCCAATCACACATCTTATTACTCGAAACTTCGTTCCGTCGCCGCGTAGGGCACTAGAGGCGGCCATAGGGAATCGGCGTAGCGCAACGTTCCGAAGCGGTTTCTGCCAAAGTCCGGGCCTGCAGATCGTCTGATGCGGTCAACCTCTGCCGCATCGAGCTGCTGGCCGTCGGCGTGGTTGTCTCGGATGTCGTTTAGTTCCGGTTGTGTTCCGTTGCGACACGCAATCTGCGTGTTTCCGCGCTCGAGAACGTTGCGCGACACGCGAACGCCTGCCGTGCTGTTATCCAGATAAATGCTGGAGATAGGCCACTGGTCGCCCCATCGACTGTGCCGAACATCATGTATCCAATTCTCCCGGATGATCGATCCGGGAAGCGATCCGACGGTATGGATGGCCCCACCATCGTCGCCGAATTGCATCACATGATGGATATGATTGGCTTCAATGGTCGTGTGCTGGTGAGAACCGTAATACCATCCCAGGTGAATCCCATTGTATGGTAGTGCATAGATTTCGTTGTGCGCAATGACCAGGTTGTCGCTGTAAAAGGCCGCAATAGCGGATGAGCCGAAGAACTCCGTGCCGCAAGCTGCGATGGAACAGTGCTCGATACGCGTGCCGCGCGGAACACCAGTAACCTGCGTCTGTTCATCGCCAACGCGCGGCGCGACTGTCACACCGTTCCCAGCGATTTCGCGAAAGATACACTTCGCAATCGTGCAATTCACGGTATTGTCCAAGCTGACTCCTGCTCCGCCAAGGCTCCTGAGCACACACTCCGCGATCGCTACGCGGCTACTGTCAACCAGAACGATCGCGGCAGGTATGGTCGTCACGCTCTGTGTATCTCTCGGATTCACATGAATGTTCGATTGCAGCCCCACATAGACCCCCTCTGGCGGCAACCAAGTCGTATGCTCGAAGACCAATCCGCGAAAACGGACATCGTGCACGCCGTGGATGCGAATGAGCGTTTCCAATTGCGGCGCGAAAACCGGTAAACTGAGCGGATCTTGGCTGTCTGGCGGAATGGCCTCGATTCGCTGGCTTGCGGGGTTCCAAAACCACTCTCCAGGCGAATCGAGGAACGAAGCACTGTTCTCCATAAATCCGATTTGTTCTGGCGATCGCTGCGGGTACTGTTGACTCTGCTCGACTTGCCAAGCGTGAGCCGCAATCTTAGCCAGTGCCCGACGTTCGCCTGCGTTCCACTGCACCATCATCGGCAACCGGCTCATGTCCCAGTGCTTCTTCACTACGAATTCAACGTCTTGCGCCTTTTCCAGTCGGTCCGGATCGTCCATTGACAGCTCGACGCGACCATCGCGCCTCCAAGCTTGAACGGTGAGAAAGTGTGGCGGATTGGGATGTCGCGCTCGCATACCTTTGACCGCTCCCCAGTAGATCTGGCGTGTGGGATGCCTCGGCGGCTGGAAAGACCAAACCTGGTCCGCGCCCACATCGGTGCGGGTAAGTTCCACCCCGCCGCTGAGAATCGCTACCTCCCCGTCAGCAGCGGTGTACTCCACGGGCTGCGACTGAGTCCCGGAATCGACCGCAGTTAATTCGAACGTCTCAGGCAATCGATAGATGCCTCCTCGCAGGACTATCCGCGCACCTACCGGATGGTCGCTCGATTTGCGAATCGCACGAAGCCGATCTCGTGCGGCAGTTAGACTAGCCAGCGGCGCATCGACCGTCCCCGTCGCGGTGTCGTCACCATCGACCGCGACGTAGATCTCCACAGCGGGTTGCTCGGCCAGGCCGCGACTGGCGGTCACCACTGCCAGCCCAATCACCACACTCCACAACCAACACGACAACCGTAAATCCAACATGCCCCTCGCAACTCCCGTTCGCTCAGCAACCTGGCATCTCGCGAGCTATCCCGCCAGTTGTCTGGCTATGCGTAGTTGCCCGGCCAATGGCGGTTGCCTTTTCCAACATGACTATAATTATGACTATAATTCTTGGGTACCAGCCATGAGACCTTACCGGGACCTGGCCCCTGTAGAAACAACGTCACCCATGGTTCCAAACATATCCTAGTGTACTTTAGTTGAGGAATCGTGTCGATGAAAGGCACCACTCCTGTGATCGCGCGCCAGATCATCCGCATCGGTCTGGCAATGATGATCGCATTCCTGTCAGCACTCGAATGTCGATCTCAAGCGAAAGCTCAAGTCACGGCTGATTCCGTGGGCGAGAATGCCGCGGCTCGTTTCCGACTAGTGCACGACCCGCACGCCACCGCCACTCTGAACAAACAGTTTTCATGGGAGTTCGAGTGGATCCCGCCGCGTGATTTGCCCCAAGGGTCAATCGTCGAGTTGCACGGAAAGAACTTGCGCACTTTTGTCGAATGGCGATACGTCGATTGTCGATCGGTCACGGCTGAGACGCTGTTCGTGAGGCCGGAGGTAGCTGATTCGGAAGCCTACGATTTTTTTGCCCAGCACGGGCTATTGATAGCCCGTTTGCGGTTGCACAGTCCCTTGCAAAAAGACACTCCTATCTCTATCCGGCTCGATGCGATTCCTCCGTATTGGGCAGGAACGGATGAGCAGATCACGTTGAGATGCCGGTGGAAAGATGATGACGACCCTTCCACGGATTTGTCGACTGCAGCCCTGCCTTTACATGTTTATGCTGGTGAGCCGGTTCGACTGGGGATCTACTCCTGGCCGACCCCCAACGATCAAGGCGAAGTTCGCGTGATTCTTGTCGTAGAAGATGCTTTCGGAAATCAGACGCAACTCGATGCTCCATCCACCTGGCAATTGTCGTGGGAAGGCCGTCAATGGACCGTTTCGCTGGCCTCGAAGTTGATCTTGGGACTGGAAGCCCCAAAGCACATTGGCCGGCTAAAGGCACGCTTATTGCCTCCGTCGGACGACCGAGGCATCTCAACGTTGCCTGGGTTTGACGCCGAATACGTTGGGCCGCCGGTATGGACCCAGGCGATGACCGGACGCCGGGCCGCCTTCGGCGACTTGCACTGGCATACTGAGTTTTCTGCCGATGGAGACGGCAGGCTGGCGGATGGATTGGATTTCGCTCGCGACCACCTGAACCTTGGCTTCGTCGCGCCCAGCGACCACAATCCAACCCGAAAGACCTGGCGATCGACCGCGGAACTGCTGAACAGCAATCAGCGACCAGGAGATTTTGCAACTCTGTTCGGTTGGGAGAACAGCAGCAAGTTCGGGCACGACAACTACTACTTTCCCGTGGCCGATCACGATCTGGTGCCGTTTGGCCCGTACCGCATCACCGCTCAACCTCCCGCGGAAATCCAAGATCTGTTGGAAGACTACGCTGTCGATTCATCCCACCCACCCTTCCTAGCCATTCCTCACCACACAAATATCGAATCGGCGGCCAGGACCGCTGACGGTCAACCCCGATGGTTCGCGTATCGGTTCACCAAAGGCGACTCGTACCATCGTTTGATCGAAGTCTTCCAGACGCGCGGCAATCAAGAGAGCAACGAGAAATCTGAATATTGGCGAGTCTGGTTCGCTGCCGGAGCATCGGTGCGCGACGCTCTAAACCTGGGTTATCGCGTAGGCTTTACTGGCGGCTCTGATAACCACACCGCGCGGCCCGGGAGGGCCTTCTGTTGGCCGGCCGAAAACCGCGATAGGATCCCTACCAACAGCCTGGCGTTGACCGGCATCTGGTGCGATTCGGTCGACCGACATGACGTTTGGGATGCCCTGTTTCAGCGCCGAACATGGGCAGTGTGGGATACCAGGGCACTGGTCGACTTCCGCATCGACGACGCCGAGGCGGGAAGCGAGTTGGAAGTCACTAGAGACTCACGCCCCACCGCTCGCATTCGCC
>RFIQ01000372.1 GCA_003695565.1 Planctomycetota bacterium
CCCCAGAGGCGTTGTCGTCGGCACCCCGATGGATCCCGCCCCGCTCTTCCTCCCGTGCCAACGAGCCGCCGCCAGCCCCTTGTCCCAAATGATCGATGTGCGCCCCTACCACGACCATTTCCCGCGGCGGTGCCGCCGCGTCGCCCGCTGGCAGCCTGGCCAACACGTTGCGCCCGCGGCTGGTCACCGGGTCGATATCGATGTCCACCGATACCGTCACGTCGGGCAGGGCGAAGCCCATGTGTGGTTGCCCGTCATCGAATTCGGTTTGGATCTCGCGCAAGGTCCGGCCACTTCCCCGCACCAGCACCTCGGCCACCGCATCTGCTACTGAAATCACCGCGATGCTCGAACCGCCCAACGTTCCGTCCATGGCCAATGGAATCAACTCGGAACGGAACTGGCTGGTCGGTCCGCTGACAAAGATAACACCTTTGGCGCCGCGATCCCGAGCTACCATCGCCTTGTAACGCTGGCCGCTGTACCGAGCCAGGAATTGGCGGCGCTCGGGCGCGATGTCCCCGGGCATGCCCCGAAAGACCATGACCCATTTGTCTTTTACGTCCAAATGCACGTAACTATCATATTCATCCTGGTCCTCCCCAGCGGGGGCCACGATGCCGTATCCGGCGCACACGACAGGCGTAGGATCGATATGGCCCTCGCGGGAGAAGAAGACAGGTCGCCAATCCCGATTGACCTGGTACTCCCGTTCTCCGACCCGCAAGGAATTATGCGGCCCCAATTTGACATCCGAAATGAACTCGAATTCATGAAAAAAGGAACCTTCGGGACCGGCAGGCAACAAACCCAGGCTCTCCAAGTAAGCCGCCACGTAGGCGGTGGCCTTGCGTTCGCCCAGGGTGCCCGTCAATCGTCCGCCCAGTTCGGGGCGGCACAGAAAGTCGACGTGGCGACCAATGTCTGCTGGTGAAAAGTCCGGTGCCGTCTCCACCGCCGCTCGGCGGGCCAGGTCGGCATCCTGGCCGTCCGTTTCCAGGCCCAACAATCGTCGGGCGGCGGCATCGTTCCAACGGGCTTCAAACAACTGGGACTGGCCGCCTGCGGCATTGCTGGTCCACACCAGCAGGGTTCCGTCCGGCGAAAATGCTGGCAGGCCGTCAAAACCCTCGCGGTAGGTCACCCGCACCGGATCGCCCTGGCCGTCGGCCCGTACCAGGTACAGCTCGAAGTTCGCAAATCCATGGATGTTGGTGGCGAAAATCAGGTAATCCCCGCTGGGATGAAAGAAAGGTGCCCAGCTCATCGCCCCCAGGTGCGTCAAGGCGCGCTGGTTGGATCCATCCCGATCCATCAACATGATTTCCGCCGTCGCTCCATTCTTGGAGAATCTCCGCCAGCAAATCTGTTGGCCGTCCGGCGAGAAGAACGGGCCACCGTCGTAGCCGATCGCTGCGGTCAAACGCTGGACCTGCGTCCCGTCGGACCGCATCAAGTAGAGTTCCATTGCCACTGCCGGATCGTCGGCGAACAACTCGGCTTCCTCCCCCTGTAGTTCGCCCGTGTAGCCGCGGCGATTCGACGCAAAGCAAATCCATTGGCCGTCCGGCGAATAGGATCCTTCCGCGTCGTATCCCATCTCCGTCGTCAACCGGGTATAGCGATCCGCCGTCAGATCGTATTCGACCAGGTCGAACATCGGATCGTAATCCCAACTATAACGCCGCTGTTGCCCCGACTTGCGAAACTCGATTTCCGCTCGTTGTTTCTCCACCGCCTGGGGATCAAACTGAGTCGAGGCGTACAGTATTTTTTGATTGGAGGGGTGAATCCAGGCGCATGTCGTTTTGCCGACCCCCGGAGAGATGCGGCGCACATCTCCCGTTTCGCGGTCCATCAAATAGATTTGAAAGAAGGGATTGTCGGGTTCCCGTTCGCTTTGGAATACCAGATAGCGTCCATCGGCGGAAAAATACCCTTCTCCAGCGCGGCGGCCTGCGAAGGTGAGCTGACGAATGTCGCTGAGAAGTTCCGCTTGTCCGGCCGACGGCTCCGCTACCGACTGGGAGGCGGGTGCCCCATCAACGGAACTCGATTCCTGTTGACCCTTCAGGCGGGGGCTGATCATCAAAACCAGCACCAGCGCGACGATGCCCGCCATCGATCGATGCAGCGCGTCTCGCCAAGTCCACTCTCCGGCTGGCCGCTGCATCCAATCTTCGTCGCATCGGGCGAGGCTTGGCGGTACGACCGGCTTACCGCTGCCGTGTCGCGGGAAGACAAAATGGCGTCGATCCGACGTTGTAGACATAGCGATTTTCCGATGCATCGGTGGTCGTAATGGTTGCGGGTTGAATCTGCCCAGCATTCTACCCCAGACTAAGTACGCGCGTTGATCAGTTGTCGGCCAAGATCGTAGATTGCTTCCGTGTCCAACACGCGGTCATTCGATTCGAACAGCGCCGCGATCGCCCGGCGATGGATTTTCATCTTCAGTTCGCCGACCCCCAGCGCCCCATAATCCACACGGTCTTCGCGCCGTTGCCCTGCATCGGTGGGCGCGATCCCGGCGATACCCGCTGGCGGCACAGCGTTCAGGTCGACAGCCACCTTGACTCGGCTGGCCACAGCCAACTGGGAATCAGACAACAGTTCGACGCCTGCCGCCCCGCTGGCAAACAGGACGTCAGCCTGGGCCAACGCACGTTCGAAAACTCCCTGCGCATCCAATCCGACGGGGCGCAGGCGACTCCGTGCCGCGTCATCCAGAGAAGCCGCCAACGCATCGACTGCTTGTTCCGCGCGGTTGGTGGAGCGGGAGACCAGCAGTACCTCGGCCC
>RFIQ01000373.1 GCA_003695565.1 Planctomycetota bacterium
CTAACCGTCGCGGATCGTGCCCAGCAAGCGATCCAGCACCTGGGCGGGGTGTCATTTAGATTGGCGGCAGACCTGCGCCGTGAATTCCTGGCCGAGCGACTGTCCATCTCCAGAGCCCTAAGCTTGCTACTGTCGGCCTGCCAGAATCTCATCCAGCAGATTGCATGCGTCGTTTCGCAATCCGGAATCGATCGAAATCACGTTATCGAACACGAGGTGGCGATCCTCTTGGGTGGTATATCGCGGCCATGCCGGCTGGCTATCGACGTTCGGATCACCTGTCGCAGCGAATTGAACCCAGTAATCCATAAACGCGTCCGACAGTGCGGCATCGGCGGGACTGGGATCTTCCAGATTGCCGAAGACGTAACCGATTTCGGCGGCATGGGCCGCGCCCATCCAACCCCAAACCGGTTTGGTGAAATGATACATCCAGACCTTCGTGCCTTGCCGATCCATCGCGCGGGCCAGTTCCCGTGCTGGTTGAACGAACCAGACGTCCGTGATTTGCTGAACAGCAACCCTCCACAAGTCTTCGGCGGACTGGGGGGCGTAAAATTCGGCGACTTTGTTACCGAATTCGCCATACCTCTCGACCATCGCCTGCCGGAAAGACTCCAGGGAACCGCCGAACGCCCTGCGCGGCGCAAACATGGTCCCTTCGTCCCGATTTGTGCCAACGATGATCGGGACATCGTGCTGATCGCCATCGGCATAGATCGCGCGGGGGGCTTTCGGGAATATCCAACCGTCGGTCACCACGGGCCATCGCTGTTTGAGCTTGCCCAGAATCTCCTCCGCCGGCAACGCGCGCAACCTTCGTAACACGTCTTCTGTAGCATCCAACGCGGAGACTTTGGACGTTTCCTGTTCTTGCTTACCGTCGATGGTCTCGATGAGTTTCGCCACGGCCACTGCGCCTTCCGACTCGGCAGACGGACCGTTTTCGTTCCCGTTTTTCAGGTCGCGGAAGATGACTGGATCGAGCCACGGGCTTTGCAAGATTGCTCGATGAAACAAACCCTTGGCCAGCGGTGTCGCGGTCAAGAGATAGACGCTGGTTCCGCCCGCCGACTCGCCAAAGATCGTAACGTTATCCGGATCACCACCGAAGTTGGCGATGTTGTCACGCACCCACTTGAGCGCGGCAATCTGGTCGAGAATCGCATAGTTGCCGGACGAATCGTGCGGCGATTCTGCCGACAGGGCCGGGTGCGGCAGGAATCCCAATGCCCCAAGCCGATAATTGATGGTCACTACAACGACACCGCGTTTGGCTAACTGCGTGCCGTCGTAAACGGGCTGATGTCCGGATCCCTGCGTGAATCCGCCCCCGTGTATCCAGACCATCACCGGACGTTTCTGTTGGTCACGATCCCGACTGGTCCATACATTCAAATAGAGACAGTCTTCACTCTGATTCCCGCCGTCGCGGTTGTTGTTCTGCAGCGACTTTGGCCCGAACCGGTCGCACTTGCGAACGGCCGACCATGGTTCGACGGGCTGGGGAGGCCGCCAGCGCAAATCGCCGACGGGGGGGGCGGCATAGGGGATGCCTTTGAAGACTTCCACCGATGCATCGGGCGATTCCGTACCAGAAACTGGCCCTGAAATCGTGATCACGACATCCGCCGAAGCGACCGTGATACAGCAGAAACACGAGAAGAAGAACATTACAAGGAGTTTCATAGCCATGTGCTGTGCTCGACAGTGCAGGTTCGTTTTCAAGTGGTGGTGGATGGTAGGCCACCAGTTGTAGGATCTCGCCGATTTCCGCCGTGCAATTCGCGACGGAGCGAGAACCAGATCAGTATAGAACAAGATGACCGGCCGCCGCCAACTGCGATTCATTTCGAAGTAACCCGAGCAACAATCATTCGGTGAAAACCATGGCTTAGCCGGTTCTGGTCATGTCGAAGTTTCTTCTTGACTCAACGGACCGGTGCTCTGACCGAAGGACTCAACGTCGAGTTCTAACTGCCTGAGCACGGTCACGAACAGATTGCAAAGCGGTGTACCTTCCTTGTGTGCGACGTAGCGACCGTGATGGAAGCCGCCACCAGCAAGGAAGATCGGGAGATTGCGGGCGTGATGGGCATTGGCGTTGCCGAGGTTGCTGCCGAAGACAATGGTGGTGTTGTCGAGCAGTGTGGCGTCCGCTTCCGCCTTGGATTTCATCTGCGCGAGCAGGCTGCCGAAGCACTCGATGATCTCGGTTTCGATTTTCTGGAGTTGTTCGATTTTGGATCTGTCCTGACCGTGGTGCGATAGGTTGTGATGATTCCCTGTGACGCCTTCGACCTTAGGCACGACGAAGTGATCTTGGATCATAACGCTGACGATCCGAGTAGAATCGGTTTGCAAGATCAGCGGCACGAGATCCACCAACAGTCGGGCTCGGCCAATCAGGTCGGCGTTGTCGAAGATATCTTGCGGTTGGTTCGCATCGACCCTCGGTTTGGGTCTGTCGATCCAACCCTGCGCAACGGCGATGTTTTTTTCGGCTTCGCGGACCGCGTTGAAGTAATCGTCCAGCAAGTGATTGTCGGCAGAACTTGCTTTGCGACGTAGTTTCTTCGATTCAGAGCCCAGTTGATCGAGAATGCTCTGCCCATCATTCAGTTTGCGTCGTTGGGCTTGAACTTCGTGCGGCTTGCCTTCGAGGAACAGTTGAGCGAAGAGATTGGCGGGACTTGTTTGAGCCGGGATCATGACGCCACCAGCGGTGTACGACTGGCTCTGTGGCTTCATTGTACCCAGCGTGATCGACGGATATCGCGTGACGTTACCCAGTGCACTGGCTGCCACTTGATCTACCGAGATCGAGTTGCGAAAACCGCTTGTTCCCGGCTTGCGAGCCGAGGTCAGCCAGGTCATCTCGCTGTCGTGAGGCTGACGCCCGGTTTGGTCCTCGTGTTGCAATCCGGAATGCAGCGTGAAGTCGCCTCGGTGGTCCTTCAGTAATTCGAGATACGGAGTCGATTCATAGTCCGTCCCGGGAGTCCTCGGCCACAGGTTCGGTGGATGAAGACCGAGCGTGGTGCAGACGAAAACGGCTCGTTGGGGCGGCGACTGGTGCTTCTTTCCCAGCACCGGGCTCATTGATTCGAGCAGGGGGATCGCAAGAGAAACCCCGGAAGCCCGAAGTAATGTACGGCGATTGATTCGATGCATGTCACTTGTTCCTGAATAGCTTGCTCTGCACAATTTCATGGATGATGTCCCGCACGAGGAAGCCCTGTTCGCGCGTGCGGTCAAGAATCGCTTCAATCTCGTCCCGATCAGCGAACTGAATCTCACCGCCAGTGGAGTAGACAACGAGTTGCGAAACGAAGTTTCGGGCAACTTGCTCTTTCTCGGCCAGCAAGTATTGTTTGAATTCGTCGATGCCAGCAAACTTTTTTCCGTCCGATGTCACGCCGCTGGCGTCGACGGCCGGTCCCTGCTTCGGTGGAAGTTTGACGGTGAAGCCATTGAAGGTCTGCACGCCGCCGGAGGCCCGGTAGTGCGTGCGGAACCCGCCGATCGGGTCAAAGCTCTCCAACGCGAAACCGGGCGGGTCGATTTCACGGTGGCACTGGTTGCATGATTCGACCTCACGGTGCGCGGCGAGGATTTCACGAATCGTCGTCCTGCCCCGCGTGTCGGGCTCGATCGAACCAATACCCGGCGGAGGTGGCGCCGGGGGTGTCCCAAGGAAGTTCGACAGCACAAAATTACCTCGCATCACCGGCGACGTTGTCGTCCCGTTGGCCGTCGTCTTCAAGATCGCTGCTTGCGTCAGCACACCGCCGCGCGGACTGCCTTGCGGTAACTCTACCCTCCGGAAGTGTTGCCCCTTCACATTGGGCAACCCGTAGTGAGTTGCTAGTCGCCGATTCACGAACGTGAAGTCGGAATCGATCAAGTTGGTGAGGCTCAAGTTCCCATGGATCAACTCCGCGAAGAACATTTCGGGTTCGCGAGGAATGGCGTCGCCGAGCAACTCGTCGAACTCAGGATACAGACCATCGTCCGGGGTGGTTGCATTGACCTTGTTGAGCCGCAGCCACTGTCCCAGGAAGTCACGCACGAATCGGTTCGACTTTTCATCGTCGAGCATTCGATCAACCTGCCTGGCGAGCACCTTGGAATCGGACAAATTGCCCTCCCTGGCGACGGCAAAGAGCTCTTCGTCCGGCATGCTTTTCCACAGAAAGTATGACAGGCGATTGGCCAGAGCCTCATCATCAAGTTCGCCGGCATCGCCAGCGAACAACAAGAACTGCGGCGAACTCAGCATCGATCGCAGCGGTAGATGCAAGACTTCCAGAAAGTCTCGCCCTTGCTCGACCGCTGGCTTCGCCAGATCGATGAAAGTCTGCAGTTCGCTGTCGACTACCGTTCGGCGAAATGCTCGCGGCGCGACGTGGCGGACGATCTCGGCCACGTGCTGCAATGGATCGTTCGACACTTTGATGCGAAACGGACCTTGTTTCGGACCAACGAACTCAACTCCCTTCAGGAGATGCAGCGTGCTTGCTGGAGGCCATGAATCGAACAGCGGTCCTTCGACATTCTGCGACATGATCGCCAGGCCACGGCCCTTGTAGTTTTTCGACCCGCCCGCCGCCGCAAGATCTGCGAACGGCTCCTTACCTTCCATGTCGAACGTCAGATAGGGGGTGTCGCCAGGTTGCAGGAACGCCTCGAGGGCGACCGTTACCGGCTCGCCCGGCTCAAGATCGACAGACTTCGCGAGCCGCGCCCCACCTCCCGGATCCTTGACAATGAACTTCGCTGTGACCGGGGTCTCGGATTGGTAAGCTGCAACGCGAGCAGTGAGTCGATGCAGCCCCGGCTTCGTCACTTGGAATTGAAACTGAGTCAGATAATCGACGTCTCGAAATAGTGCCACGCCGTCGCCGCCCTGCAGCCGTCGAGTAATACTGCCGCCGAGATTGGCCGGTTTATCGTGCCATTCATCGAGAGCAGCGAAGTCGGATGATCCAGAACGAAACGGATTCCTACCTAGGTCAATCGCTAAGCGGAGTGCCTCGTCAGCAGCTTGCAGGTAGCTCTGCATGTGGACGGCCGAGATCCGCTGGGTCGCACCCACGGTATCGAAGCTGCCCGACTCGACTTCATCGGGAATTCCGCTCGTGACATCGCTTTCGATGAACAAGAGGTCTCGAAGCGTGTAGCCGAGTTCCAGCTTCGTCAACCGGCGTGCCGGAACACGGCCGAACCGCTGTTGCCGAATGCGGCTCGCCTCTCGCAGATTTTGCCTCAACCAGGCAAGGGCCGCATTGCGTTGCTCTGGCTCAGGGCGTTCTTCGGTCGCCGGCGGCATATCTCCCGCCTCGAGGCGGTCGAAGACGCTCTCCCAGTTGGCAAACGTCTCCGCATCGGAGAGGTCGTGTCCGAGTCCTCTCAGGTTCAGCCCCGTCTCGGTGCCCGCGTCATGACACGCGATACACGACGTCTCAATCAACGAGCCGACATCTGACTTGAACGACTCGGCCGCTACCGACACACCGGATGTCAGGCAAATCGCAACGACAAACCTCGGCACGCACTTCATCAACTACCCTTTCTCGTTCGCCAAATCCGGCATGAGTTGCGCTTCCTTGGCATGGTTGCCGCTGGCGTTCGAGGTGGACAGGACATCGCGAGCATTTGGAGGCTCTGAGCAGCGAATGCCCTCATTACGGCCGCAGACTTACCAAGCGTATGGACCGTCGAGAGGCTGCGTCAACCGCGCGGGGCGCCACGGGGATTATCTTAGCGTAATTGGTGACAACGTGTGTCTGCTTTGTGCATCCGAATGTACCAGTTTGTAGATCAAGGGCGAGAAGGGTCATTGGCACAGATGCTGCGTGACGTTCGCGATTAGATGCAGATAGGTGCGGAAGCGGATATCTGCTCTGGTTGGACATTTGCAAGTCGTTGTGATCCACTCGCGCGGTTACAGCGGTGAGTCTGGATCAAGTAGCTCGGGCGCTGAAGATACCGATGCCGCAGGCCAACCCGCGATGCAAGCCGCCTCGCGGGATGCACCTCGAAGCCCTTCCGACGAAAGGCCCACACTTGGTTCATTCCGCGCGGCGCAGATCGAGTTCGTAGAACCACATATCATCGTTGGGGACGTCCAAGTACAACCGATGGAAATCGCCCCGTACATCGGGAATGAACTGGATCGCTCCTGCACCGAACCAGGCTAGTTCGTTGCGCCAACGCAGTGTAAATGTATCGAAGTGCTGATGCTCCAGATCGGCCACCAACAACGGATTGGGGAGCAACCGCAATACGAGGTGCCCATCCTCAACCGACACAGTGGCATCGCCATACATGCTGCAGCGGTATCGACCGGCGTATGCATCGAGTTCGCGGCTGGGATGCGTATTTGCGGCTGCCGGAGCAATTGTTTGCGCGATCCGCTTCTCGAACCGTTCCCGGCTTTCCCGGAACCGTCGTAACGACTCTTCCCATCCCCGTGGCGATCGGCCGAGAGCACGGTCGATGATCCAGTCGGTTATCGCCGGGGAGATGCTGGTCATGCTGTTGGTCAATACAACGATCCCCAATTCTTCCTCCGGCACCAAGGTGACTTGAGAGTACATGCCGTCGTAACCCCCACCATGGCGTATGATTTTGCGGCCGCAGTAATCCGACAATGCCCACCCCAGGCCGTATGCTCGGAAGTGCACTGGTGGCCGAGCGTCGCGGTCGCGATCGGATACATCGATGGGAGTATGGGCTTGCCACAAGGTTTGGAGTTGTTCGGCAGCCAGCACGGTTTGCCCGTCGGCCGTGGTCCCGCCACGCAGCAGCATGTCCACCCAACGGCTCATGTCCTGTGCCGAAGAGATGATACCTCCGGCGGCGGCCATGTTGTCCCAGTTCATCCAAGGGAGCGGCACCGACCGGTCCAGCAATGTTTTGTGCGGAGTGGCGTAATTTCCGCGTGACGGCAGATCACGGACCGAGGCGATCGTGCGATCCATTCCCAGGGGTTGGAGAATTCGGTCCCGTAGCATCTCAGACCACGCCCGGCCACTGGCGGCCACCACCACCTCACCGGCCGCCAGGAACATCAGGTTGGAGTAACCATACTTTGCGCGGAACGGGTGCGCTGGCTTCAACTGGGCCGTCCGTCGCAAGACTTCGCGAGGTGGGTAATCGGTTCCCCACCAGACCAGATCGCCGCTGAAAGTTCCCAATCCGCTGCGATGGCACAGCAGATCCCGCACTCGCATGTCGGCTGCCGCGTACTGGTCGTGCATTTCAAACCAGGGCAAGTGCTGGCGGACACGATCGTCCCAATCGAGTTTTCCGTCAGCCACCAGCATCGCCAGCAACGCGGCCGTGAAAGCTTTGGAGTTGGAAGCGATGGCGAACAGGGTCTGGGCATCGACCTCCTCGGTTCGCCCCACTTGCCGAGTGCCGAACCCCTGCACCAGGATCGGCTGGCCTCGATGCACGACAGCAACAGCCAAGCCGGGCACTTGCCACTCCTGCCGCGCTCGCTCGATCGTTGCCGTCAGTTCCTCTACATCGAGGGACGAGGAAACTGGCGATGCCGCCGGCGGCTCGGTCGGCACTTGGAGCGGCGGCGTTGGTGATGGTTGTTCGGTTGGTGCCGGGCCGACCTCTTGCGCGCTGGCCGGTGCCGGGAGAGTTGTCCAGACCGATACCAGCACCAGCGCGCCCGCCACGATGGCCCAGGGGCAAGCCCCCCGCGACCGAACGAGCCGGCGCGGGCGAGGTGGCGCGAGCGTCTCGGATCGGCGCACGGTGGCGCGGAGCGCGTGGCAGATCCGCCAAACGATGTCGGCCGAATCGGTTCCAGGTATACTCATGCTGAGCATCTCCCACGGCATACGAGACTGAAGGACCTAAGAATGTTGCGAATCGGATTGCTATTGGCTGCCATTGTAATCGGCCCCGCTGTCGGCAGGGGGCAACGCCCCAACATCCTGTGGTTGTCATGCGAGGATATCAGCCCTCACCTGGGATGCTACGGCGACCCACACGCGATCACTCCGAACCTGGATGCGCTGGCCGCGCAGGGCACCCGTTTTTCCCATGCGTTCACTGCCGCGGGCGTATGCGCTCCGTGCCGTTCCACGATTATCACCGGGATGTACCAGAATTCGATCGGCACGCATCACATGCGGTGCAACGCTCGATTACCGGCATGGTTGAAACCATTTCCAATTCTGCTGCGGGAGGCCGGCTATTACTGCACCAACAATAGCAAGACCGACTATCAGTTCCAGCATCCCTCCGCGAGCGACATTTGGGACGAAAGCAGTTCTCGGGCGCACTGGAAAAATCGCCCCGACGGAGTTCCGTTCTTCGCCGTGTTCAATTTCACGGGCTGCCACGAAAGCGGAATCGCCAGCGAAGCGAAGTACCGTGCGGTCACCGCGGGGCTGACACCGGATCAGCGTCAGGATCCCGCTCGCCTGACGACGTTGCCACCGTACTATCCCGACACCCCCATCGTGCGCGAGGACTGGAAGCGCAACTACGAACTGATCACCGCCATGGATGCTTGGGTGGGCCAGCACTTGCAAGCCTTGGAGGAAGCGGGGCTGGCCGACGATACGATCGTCTTTTTTTGGTCGGACCACGGCGTGGGGTTGCCACGGGCGAAGCGTTGGCTGTACGACTCCGGGACGCGCATCCCGTTGATCGTTCGCATTCCTCAGCAATTTCGCGTTGCGGGGCAAGGCCAACCCGGGTCTGTGGAATCGCGGTTGGTCAGTTCGGTCGATTTTGGACCTACAGTGTTGCGGTTGTGTGGGGTCGATGTGCCCGCCTGGATGCAAGGCCAACCGTTTCTGGGGGGCGATCTTCCGGCCGAGCGAAGTGCCGTTTTTGGAGCGCGCGACCGCATGGACGAACGGTACGACGTGATCCGCTCGATGCGCGACCACCGGTTTCGGTATATCCGCAATTTCGAGCCACTGAAACCGTATTACCAGTACATGAACACCCCGGAAAAGGGCGCCACGATGAAGGAGATAAGACGGGCGGAGCGAGAGGGAACCCTACCGCCAGCCGCCCGTCAGTATGCGCTTGGTTACAAACCCGCGGAAGAATTGTACGACCTGCAAACCGACCCTCATGAAATCCACAACCTGGCGGAGGATCCCCGTTACCAGCAACGACTGCAGAGGATGCGGGAGGCTTTGTTGGAATGGCAAATGGAAGTGCGGGACATCGGGCTGATTCCCGAAGCGGAGATCGTGCTGCGGGAAGCGGAGGCCGGGTCGCGCTACGACATTCTGCGCCAGGAGGGCGGGCGGGAGATGGTGGCGGTGCTAGTGGAAATCGCTGATGCCGCGTCGCAGGGATTGCCCGCCAAGGACCGATTGCTCGCAGCACTGCACAATCCAGATGCATCGATTCGTTATTGGGCGGCCACCGGGCTGGGCAATATGGGGCGTGCGGCCGGCGCGGATGCGCTGCAGGCCCTGCAAAGGCGGCTGGATGACGGCTCGCCCAGCGTCCGCATCGCAGCCGCCCGTGGCGTCTGCCGCCTGGGAGATGTGCCGCGAGGATTGCCGGTATTGGTGGAGGAGTTGCGCAGTCCGCACGAATGGGGTCGCTTGGCCGCAGCCATCGTTTTGGATGAAATGGAGGAACAGGCGCGGCCTGCGCTGTCGGCCCTGCAACAGGCGCTGCACGACCAACCCAACAAGTACATCGTGCGCGTGGCCAACAAGGCCGTTAACGACTTGTTGGGTACCGAGCATCAGGTCCCGTGATCGCCCTCGCGACCGCGGTAATCCCTCTGCCGCCAACGATCCTCTGGTTCGCTGCGCTATCGATACGGCCCCAACCTGGCCCAAGCGGGGACATGCCTGGAACCGAAATCGCCGATGCAGCTCGGGCTATGCCCCGATGCGCGCCAGGGCTACCAGCAAACCGATGATCAACACGCACACACCGATGCTGGCCAGAAAACCGATGACATCTTTCGGCCGCGGGCGAACGAATTCCAAATCGCTGCCTGGTAGCAGCTTGCGTTCGTCGAAGCGATGCGGGTCCGCATACGACTTTTCCAACTCTTGCCGGTCGGCGGCTGGATCGGGCAGCACTTCAGTCTTCATCTTGACGTAGAAGCGATCCAGCGTCTCGGGTCGGTTGCGCGGCGTAACCAGGCTGAGCGCAATCAACAGTGCGAAGGGAGTGAGCACGCGTGGTGGCAGACGCAACGTCTCCAGAGTGGCTCTAGTACACTGCGACAGATCGACGCCCAACAGGACGTAGCCGAGGAACTCGATGTTCAATCCCCCCAACCCGCGGAACTGGCCCACATGGCGAGAGATCACGACGCGTGTGTTCCCCTCGGTTCGCTCCGTAACGACCTCCTGGTGCGTGTCGCCGATCGGCTCCAACCCGCCCGACCAGAAGATGGGCGTGCCCCCGCTGCGGACTTCGACCACGATGGGCTGCCCCACTTCAGCACGCGGCGGCGCGGTCCCCACCTGGGCGGCCAGTTCCGGATTGGCTTG
This sequence comes from Planctomycetota bacterium, assembly GCA_003695565.1. Taxonomy (GTDB): domain Bacteria; phylum Planctomycetota; class Planctomycetia; order Pirellulales; family Pirellulaceae; genus Aureliella. The sequence continues at coordinate 10,509 of RFIQ01000373.1, forward strand.
TGCTTCCTGTTGCAACTGCAACCAGGCTTCGTAGCGGGCCACATCGGCCGGCGTGGCAGGGCGCTCGATGTACCGCGTGGTGATGTTCGAATGCACGGCCAGGCTGGGGTGGGTCCTTAGGCCGGGAAACAACGTCGGCAGCAGGTAGGGGAGTACGAAGAAGATCAGCAACGTAACCAACATCGTCCACCACACCGCGGTTCGGTTGGCTCGGCGCCAATACATTCCGATCCAGAAGGGCGCGGCGAACAGGATGGGCAACTCCAGCGCCATCTTGAACTGCCCGAACACATCCGACTTCCAAATGGCCACCGCGGATGCCCCCAAGACCACCAACAGGCCGGTGATC
>RFIQ01000374.1 GCA_003695565.1 Planctomycetota bacterium
GCCCTCACGCCAACGCTTCTCATGTGGGGCACTTCCGCCGGAAGTGCCTCCCTCGCGGCGCCACCAATACCGGCCCGCTCCACCAACCCATCCCACATTGCGCCAGCGCACGCTGAAAATCCATGGCTGCTCCTCCCATCTCAGTCGCTCCCCTCTCAGTCCATCATGGCACAGACGTCACTCGAACCGTCCCCGGCGACGCCACGACGGCATGCACTCGGCGAGTGCATGCCACGTAGGGCACTCTCACCAGTGATTCGCCGGCGACTTATCGGATCGTTCTCCCGGTGGCCAAAGCGCGCTTGAGCAGATTGTGAGTAATCTGCTGCACGCGCGGATCGGGTCCATGCGGACGGGAGAAATGCGACCAGGGGAGCATGTGGCCGGGGGGCGATGCCAGCCCCTGCGTCCACCAAACGGTGGATGCGTTGAACACGAAATTCTGATCGCCCCCAGGGAAAATCGTGGCGGCCCAACGTCCGGGACGTTCGCCTCCCGCCCAGGCGGTTCCTTGGCCCAGTACTTCCAACCCAGGACGATGCACATCGGGGTCGCCGTGGTACTCCCATCCGACGAGTCCTGGGATCGCGTCGCCGGCCCGCATCCCGGTATTCGCAAACGCCCAGTGCTCGGGGCGTGTGCAGATCCAGTCGCCCCCTCCATTGAAAGGCACAACGGTGCGGGCACCAATGATCCGGCGTTCGTCGGGCCCAGCCGATTGCAGCGGCCCAAAGATCTGGTGGTAGGCTTGCGACTCTTCGCTGCGCAAGGCTCCATAGCATCCCGCTCGGGAAAGTATCCTACCAGGCCGGCCGTCGGGCGCCGCTTCCAAGGGACTGACCATATACACACTGTTACCACTGAGCCACAGAATGTTCGTCCCCCGTGCGATAGCCGACTCGACCGCTCGGTATTGTCTCAAGTCCCAGTATTCGTCGTGGCCGACGCTGATGAACGCCCGCGCACGAGTCACCGCGTCGGCATCCAAAACATCGCTGTTACTGCAGTAGGTAACGTCGTAACCGTGCTGTTCCAGCCAGAAGCACAATGGGTATTCCCACAACAAGAACTCTCCCGACCCGACGCTTAGCGGCGCATCGAGAATCTGGCAATACTTACCATAGGGGCGATCGAAACTAACGGCTACGCCGGGAAAATGAGCGCCGCCGGGATGCGTGTACAGCGACTCATTCTCCGGCCACCGATTGTAGGCTTGCCAGGTATTGTCCGAGCACTGAAAAAGGATGTCGGCCTGCCGTTGGTCGCGAACGATAAAGACAATGTAGCTTTGCCAGTACGGCCGGTCGCCGACGGGCACGGTGGTAAGTTTTCCCAGGTAGACGCCGCTGAGCCATTCCGATGGGATGCGAACCTCCAGCGCTGGTTCCCATCGGCACTGGCGAATGCGACGCGGCCCGATCTCTGGAACCGGTTGGGGGATTCCCTGCAGCGGCCCGAACTCGGCGACCTGGCGCGCTCCCAATCCTCCGTAGTACCCCATCCGAAAGATTTCCAATCGGTAGGTACTCGCTGGATCGGTGCTGACGAAAACCTGCAGGGTCTCACCCGCCGCGATCGACTGATGGGAACAGTAGCCTTCGATCAGCGAAGTGCGGTAGGTGCCTCGGTTGATGCGGACGCGCGTCAGTTGCCAATCGGTGGTGCCCTCCCGCTGATTCTCCTGCACGATCGCTGCGTTGCCGGAGACTTGCGGGGCAGGGCAGGGCACCGCCGCACAGGCCCCACTGGCCGCCGCGGTGCGCAACAGAGCGCGTCGGTCCAGACGATCGCTTGCCATGACTGAAGTCGCTTTCGCCGGTTGGGTTCAGTTGCCGGGTCGCTAGGGCTGCGGCGCCACCGCACCGGTGGAGGATGGATCGAACGGACCATCGCTCACCCGTCGAGCCGGTTGGACGTCGACCGCATCCGGATTCAGCCGCGGAGTGAAGAATCGCCCACGTTCGGCAGCATCCTGATACGCGGCGCCCGGCCAGGGGCCTTCCGCCAGCCCGACTTGATTGTACTCCAGCAGGGATCCTTTCTCACGGTGGAAATCTCGCAAAGCCAGCTGGTAATCGACCAGGGAACGGAAGAACGCGCTTTGGCTGGCCGCCAATTGTTGCTGGGCTTGGAGCAAGAAATTGATATTATCCAGTCCGCTTTCGTAGCGAGCTTGCAATGCCGCAACCTGCTCCTGATCCGATTTCTGGCGATTGTAATTCGATTCCAGGAGAGCATAGGCCCGCTTGACTTGCCGGGCCGCATTGGCCAGATCGTGCGAGATCTTCAGCTCCTGCTCCTTGAGCAAAGCGTTTTCGCGCGCCAGGTTCCAACGGGCATTGGCGACTGCCGCGCCCGCCTGCCGCAAGCCGACTGGGTAGGCCAATTCGACCCCCGCCTGCCATTCCTGGTAATCGCCTTCGAGGATGCTCTGGTACAGACTGTTGAACGAATTGTTGGGATCGCGGGAATCGATCAAGGCGTCTCCCAAACCCCGATAGCGGTACAATCCCAGGAAATCGAGGGTGGGCAAGCGATGCATCTTGGCGGCGATCAACTCCAATTCGCGTCGCTTGATGTTCCATTTCTGCCGGCGGATTTCTACGCGTTCGGTCAGCGCGTCTTGGACGGCATACTCCCAGTCGAATTCCACCTGGCCGTCCATCGGCTGACTGACGGGCTTCAGCAACGTGCCGTCTGTGGGAGGCAGTCCCAGCAAGTACCGCAAACGCTGCTCGGCGGCGTACAAGCCATTGGTGCCGGTCAATGCTTCTTTGACCTGGACATCGAAGTTGTAGTAGTTGGAGCGTGCCTGCGCCTCGGCAGCAGCGTCTCCTCCGCGGGCTCCGACCTTTTGCAATTCCTTGATCCGCTGCCAGGTCAACAAGGCTGCGTTGCGGCCCGCTACCAACGATTCGAGATTGTGGTAGGCGAAATACAATTCCCAGTAGGCCGTTTCCACATCATTGACGTAGTTGATAACCCCAGCTTCGAAATCGGCCAGGGAAACATCGGTGTTGATGCGCGCGATCAGCACGCCGTTGTATTGCCCCGGAGTGCTGTTGGGACCGGCGATGCGATTGAAATCCACCCCAGCCCCTCGCAACAGTGGTTGCCGGTACTCGAATTCGAACCACCCCGAGTAGGCTCCGCTGAACAATCGGTTGGGCGTGTTGGCCAGATCGTAATTGAACACGTGCCGGGCGGCAAAGCGGGCGCCGGTGGCGGTGCGTTTGGCAATCTCGTAGTTGAATGTAGCTGCCGTTTGCTGAAATGTTGGTACCTGGAATTGCCCCAAGATCGGATTGATCCGAATGTTGTTCGGCCGGTCGTTTACATTCCAAAACAACTGAGAAGCGACCTGGGCATCGAACGCGGACAGGGCCGCTTCCACACCCGCCGCGGGGTTGGATTCGACCAACGCGGGGTCGAATTTCGTGCGCATGCCGGCCGGGGCTTGCACCACGCTGCCCCCCAGCGTACGCAGGATGTCGCTGCGCGTCAGCGCAATCTGAATGGCTTCGTTCAGCTCGATTTCGCGCGGCGGAATCTGGGCCGGGTTCTCCAACGACAAAGGCGGTGGTGCCTGCACCACCTCCGGTTCCAGATACGACTGCACGCTGGGATACTCGATCCGCGTCTGCTCCGGATCGTAGTACGTCTTGGCTCGCTCCCAACCGGGGGTCAGTTTCCATTGGTTCAGCCGCGAACAACCATTCATCATCACCGTGGCGCCCAGGCACGCGGTCAAAGCCAAACGTCTTCCATAAACGCGCAATCGCATAGGTCATCCGTCCTTGGAACCAAGAGGTCGTCTCGTCACCCGCCGACTGCGCTCGCCGCGCAACGCATGATCGGTCCAGCAGGCACAGGCGGCTTGTGCGGTTCGATCCGCACAAGCCGCACACAACGGATATCGGGCAGAGCGTCGCTCGGGTTGGAGCGATCAGCCGACGGAGAGGAGAAGTAGGAATGCTAGCATCGAATTAATCCATACAGGCCGCACAATCGGCCAGCCAGCATCATCGGTGGATCAATCGTTGCGTTTGCGTACAGCCACCGGATCGGGTGCCGCGCCGGGCTGTTGCAGCAATGCATACGCGCCGAAGAAAGCGGCGGAGAAGAATAAATTGCTGAGCAACGTGTTGCGAACGAAGGGGATCGCCGCCACGTAGCATTCGACCAAGCCAGCCATCGTTCGCGGATACCCGGACATCGGATGCAACCACACGGCGAAGTTGGATAGCAGGTAGAACGCCAGCGTCGCCATAACGGCTCCGCCCGGCACGCTGGCCCACATCGGCAAACGCCGGCCGCGAACCGGCCGCGCTACCAACCACCCGATGATGCCGGATGCGCCCATCGCCGCGTAAACAGCAGCCATCATCCGCCAGTCGTAGGCCCCCATACTGGGAATCCCTGCCCAATGGCCGATCGCGTCGCTCAATGCCATCGCCGCAATCGCAAACAACGCGCCGAACAGGGCCGACCAGTAATAACC
>RFIQ01000375.1 GCA_003695565.1 Planctomycetota bacterium
GCAGAAATCGCTCCCATGAGCAGGGCAGGAACCGTCTTGTCGCATCCACCCATCAGGACTGCAGCGTCGATCGGATGGCAGCGCAGCACCTCCTCCGCCTCCATGGCCAGCAGGTTGCGGTAGAGCATGGTGGTTGGTTTCATCAACATTTCCCCCAGGCTCATCACCGGGACTTCGACCGGGAAACCTCCGGCTTGAAGAATTCCCCGCCGTACGGATTGGACCCGTTGAGGAAAATGCGAGTGGCAGGTGTTCAGGTCGCTCCAGGTGTTCAAGATGGCGACGATCGGTTTGTCGCGAAAATCGGCATCATCGAATCCCATCTGCTTCATGCGCGACCGGTGCCCAAAGGAGCGGAGATCGTCGGGGGCGAACCACCGAGCGCTGCGCAATCGAGACGGATCTTTGTCACAGGAGGAGTGCTGCATCGAACGTTTCTCGTCGGGGGAAGTTGGAATGCCGCAGGCTGGCTTGTACACTCTGGGCTTTGGTAACGGGAATCCACTCGGTTCTCGCTGTGACCTGAGGGCCCGAAGTACCTGTTGCGCCGGCCGCTGGTTCAATGGGGAATCATTGGCATGCCTGCCGCGGTTCTGGTGTGGATGCCGTGGCGTCGATTTCACGGGGCAGATTCGAACTGCTGCTAGGGGGCAAAATTCCCATGGTCATTGTGCAGGCTTAAGCCACGGTTGGGTAGTGGGAATCGCTCCGGTTTCCCGTGCGGAGCATCTCGCCGTGGTGCAGTTCTCGCTTCCTGAGGATGGGACGAATGAATGTGTTGCTGGTTGCCAGCCTGGGAATCGCCATCGTTCTGGGGTTGATCCTGGGGCTGCGGTTGCATCCCCTGGTAGCCCTGCTGGTGGCGAGTTTGTTCCTGTTGGCCGCCACACCGACGCAGGTCTACTTGGACAATGCATTGAAAGATGAGCAAGTGGTCGTCGAGCGGCTTTCGCAGGGTTGGGTGGGCCTGCCAACCGTCGTACCCGATGGGGAATATGCGGTATGGTCGCGAGGCGATCCCGCGGGGACCATGCCGCGGATTGGCCTGGAGCGTTTGCCGCTGCAGCGGTTGGCCACCGCAGGGCCAATGCGTGGCGTGAGCGGAAACCTGGTGTGGTACTCCGCCCGGTTGCCCGATGGCGGCCAGCTTGCGCAAGAAGACGTTTTGGTGCCCGTTGCTGCCTTGGAGCGAGCCCAGGCCGCGCGGTGGACCAGCCTCGGCAGCCGGCTAACGGAGGGATTCGGTCGAACCGCGCGGAAGTTAGGGATTCCCGTGACGATGGCCGCCATCATCGGCGTTTGCCTGCTGGAGAGCGGCGCCGCAACGCGCATCGTCACGTTTATCATGGCTCTGTTCGGCAGTCGAGGGACGGGACCAGCGTTGACGTTGTCGGGATTCCTGCTGGGCATTCCCGTGTTCTTCGATAACGTGTTCTATCTGTTGCTCCCCCTGGCCAAAGCGGCGGGGCGTTTGCAACCGCGTCAGTACGTCACGGCGGTGATGGCAATCGTGGTGGGGGCGACGATGGCCCACTCGTTGGTACCGCCTACCCCCGGACCGTTGTTCGTAGCCAGCGCGATCGGGGTGGAACTGGGCATCATGATGATCGGCGGGCTGGTGGTGGGCGGTTTCGCCGCCGGCGTGGGGTTGCTGTATGGGATGTGGTGCAGCCGTTGGCTGCAGATCCGGCCGCCGGACTCGACATTCGATCCAGCACCCCTGACCCAGCGGCGGATTCCCCTTTTGGTGGCACCGCTGCCCATCGCCGTTCCCATTCTATTGCTGAGCGGTTCATCGATTCTAGAGCTGGTCTTGGCGCATACGGACCAAGGCCAGCGCTTTTCTGCGCTGGTCTTGCTGGCACAAGTCGTTGGCGATCCGGCCTTGGTCTTCCTGGCTTCTGCCTTGTTGGCGCTGGGGCTGCTGCGGATCTATGGCTATTCTGCCAACGTGGGAGCTGCTGTGGCGCGCGGGTTGAGCGACGCGGGGATGATCGTGCTGTTAACCAGCGCGGGAGGGGCATTCGGCTATGCACTCCAACAATTGCAATTGGCGACCGCCATCGCAAACAACTTTCAGGCGATGGCGACTCCCTGGGGCCTGCTGTTGACCGCATTCTTGTTGACGACGTTGATTCGCGGAGCGCAGGGATCGGCCACGGTCGCCATGATGACTTCGGCGGCCATCGTCGGGCCGGTCGTAGCCACCACCCAACTTCCCTTCCATCCTTTGTACGTGGCCCTGGCCATCGGGTGCGGCTCGAAACCCCTGAGCTGGATGAACGACAGCGGGTTCTGGCAGGTATGTACGATGAGCGGGATGACCACGGCCCAGACGTTGCGGTCATTCACCGTGGCCCTGACGCTGATGGGGACCGTCGGATTTGCAATCACGTTGCTGGGAGCCTGGTTGCTACCGATGGTGGAGCCGATCTGAATGAATGGGGCAGCGGTGGTACGACATGCCGCCGGCCGGGGCGGAACGCGACACCGGCCGCTGGACAAGCAACATCGGTGGCAATAGGGC
>RFIQ01000376.1 GCA_003695565.1 Planctomycetota bacterium
CAGGCACACGGACACAAAGATTCACAGGCTGAGAGCCTATAACACGGCTCTCAAGAATACTCGCAACGCGTTCACAGGCTGAGAAGCCTATGCCACGGCGAGTGGGATAGGCATCCTGCCTGTCATCTCCGATGCACAAAACCGTTGCCCGCTCCTCCTGATGGCTGCGTCGTCAACCGGAGCTACCGTCTCTCGACACGTGGAAAAACACGTGCATCCAGGCAGCGATTTTGAGAATCCCAGGCTCACGGACACAAAGATTCACAGGCTGGGAGCCTATACCACGGCTCCCAAGAATACTCGCAATGCGTTCACAGGCTGAGAAGCCTATGCCACGGCGAGTAATTGGAAGCCTATACCACGTTCTCAGGGAGCAATTCTGCCGCCAGGAAAAACGAACCGCAGGCGTACACGATGCCGTTGCTTTCGGCCAGTTCGATCGCGCGCTGCCAGGCGTGTGCGGGAGTTGGGGCTAAGTGCACCGTCGGCGCGGCCTCGCCGAGCGTCGATTCGGCGTCGGCGAGGAGCTCGTGGACCGTGGCGGCCAATCGATCCATCGGCAGGGCTCGCGGATGCTGTTGATACTGGGTCAGAACGAGATGCTGGCAGCTAGACAGCAACATTCTCAGCATGCCCCGGTAGTCCTTGTCCCGACTGGCGGCGAATACGGCGGTCAAACGACGCGATCGCCCATCACCGAGCGAAGAGGAAAAATGTTGCTGCAGGGCCTGCAGTCCCGCCGAAATCGAGGCGGGGTTATGGGCCGTGTCGACGATGGCGAGAGGCCGGTGACCGACGACTTGCAATCTGCCTCGCGGCTGCACGCGGCTGATCGCCTGGCGCGCCTGTTGCCAGTCGATTCGCCAGCCGCCTTGCGCCAGAACCGACAGCACGGTCACTGCCGTCGCGACGTTGTCGGCCTGATGCTGCCCCAGCAACCGCACTGGCCAGCATTCAGGCGGTACCAGATCGGCGCGTGGGGAGGCTTTCTCGGAACTTACCGGTGACTCCGCTAGATCGACGCCGACAATGCCTCGAGCGCCCAAGGTGGACGGCAGATGTGGGGCGGCAAGGGTCTGATCAGGGCTGAGGGGGCGGGGGACCGCTGGCGGCGCGGGGTCGATTCGAATCCGTGCCCAGCCCCCCTCTGGTTGGCGATCGAGTGGTGGATCGGTCGGTTGCCACGCGCACTCGAAGTCGCGGCCGATTGTCAGGATCGGGGCTCCCCGCTGCTGCGCTACTCGCTGAATTGGCTCGACTGCGTCGGGATGCCTGGCTGCACAGACGACGGGAATCGACGGCTTGATAATCCCCGCTTTCTCCTCAGCGATCTCGGCAATCGTATCGCCTAACTGGCGTTGATGGTCCAAGCTGATCGACGTGATAGCGCAGCAAGCGGGTTGGCAAACATTGGTGCTGTCCAGGCGGCCGCCCAAGCCGACTTCCAAAATCGCCACCTCGACCTGCCGGCACGCGAACAGCAGGAAACCGATGGCCGTCGTCAGTTCGAAAAACGTCGGACGCCCCCCTCCTGCCAATTCGATTTGGCGCGCCGCCGCGGCGACGCGCGACGTCAGATGTGCCAGTTCGGAACCGTCCGGCGACCTGCCATCGACCACGAAGCGTTCCTCCACGCGATGCAAGTGGGGGGACGTGTACAAGCCGGTACGGTACCCTGAGGCTTGAAGAGCAGCGGCCAACAGATGGCAAACCGTTCCTTTCCCCTTGGTACCGGCGACATGGACGATCGGATAGGCGGAGTGCGGGTGTCCCAACGCCTGCAGCAACCGCCGCATGCGGTCCAGCCGATAGTGATCGGCCGTATAGGGGGCATGGCCGATGCGTTCATAATTAACGCGGGAATAAAGGAACGCGACGGCTTGCTCGTACGTGCCGATTTCGCCGTCGGGTGGAGGATCGACCTGTCCGGTCGAATTCTGGGAAGCGGGGACGAAGTTGGAGGCCATACCGGTTCCACAAGGGGACTCGCTGCGCGCCGCGTCCTGGCGCCGAGGACGTCCATTTTTATAATCCCTGGTTGTCATCCGGGGAACGGCGGCACCAAATATGAACCGTTGTTGGGTGGGTTGCGTAGAGGGAAATCGCGGCGGGTCCTCTCCGTGGGTGGACTTTCCGCGCTCCAATCTGGCTGATTTTGCACACCACCTTTTTATCGCGGCGACGGTTCAACGCCGGTTTCCATTCTGCAAGTAGGGTTCGACTACCGATGTCCACAGCAGCAGCACCTGATGTTCAATCCGCCCCCGCATCGTCCGATACGGACGTGGTGATCGAGACGAGGAATCTGGGCAAGATCTATCGAGACTTTTGGGGGCGGAAGAAGGTGGCGGCCCTCAAGTCGTTGGACATCGAAGTCCGCAAGGGAGAGATCTTCGGGCTATTGGGGCCGAATGGTTCGGGCAAATCGACGACCATCAAGCTGATTCAGGGCCTGTTATTCCCGACTTCCGGGCACGCCTATGTGTTCGGCAAAGATGCCCGGGATGTGACCAAGAATGAGCGCATTGGCTACTTGCCAGAAGAATCCTATCTGTACAAATTCCTGAACGCCGAAGAGACCTTGGATTTCTACGGGCGGCTGTTCGATATGCCGGCCGAGGAGCGGAAGGAGCGAGCGGACAAGCTGATCCGCATGGTTGGGTTGCATGGCGCGCGGCGGCGTCAACTGAAGGAGTATTCCAAGGGAATGACGCGGCGGATCGGCCTGGCTCAGGCGCTCATCAACGAACCCGATCTGCTGATTCTGGATGAACCGACGACGGGGATGGACCCCATCGGCAGCCGCGAGATGAAGGATTTGATCGTCCGCCTGCGGGATGAGGGCAAGACGATATTGATGTGCTCGCACCAATTGGCTGATGTTCAGGACGTTTGTGACCGCGTCGCCATTTTGCATTTGGGCGAACTTCGAGAACTGGGGCGCGTCGACGAGCTGCTGAAAGTCCGTGACGTGACCGAGGTCCATGCCAAGGGCCTGTCGGACGAGTTGAAGCAGAAGATTGCGGATCTGATCCGCAGCGAAGGTGGCGACGTTCTGGCAATCGATAATCCGACGACGACGATGGAGGAGCTGTTCCTGGAGATCGTCCAGGACGACCGTCCTGGGGCGCGGCCGGCCGCGTCCTGATTGTTTTTTCGGTGTTGGTTCTCGGCAGGGCTTCGGCAGGGCTGCCAGGTGCTCGGCCCGATCCTGCTGGTCCTGGTGAATTTCGAAATCGGCTTACTTCCACTCATCGCAGTCAGTAATCGCAGCCATGCGTATCGAAGAACATCAAATGTGGGGCTACTTCGAGTGGCTCATTTTCAAATTCGGGTTGCTGCAAGGAATTGCAGTGGCGGCCGGAGTGGCGCTGCTCGGCTTTCTGGGGTGCTACGTTGTCGCCATGGCCCGTTACGGCCCCAGCGAAGGGTTCTATCGCGTCACGCGGGTGATCTATGAATTGCTGGCGCGCGATTTGCCCGGCACGTCCACGCGCCGGATTTACGCATTGGCCCGACTGGCTTTCCAGGAGGCCATCCGCCGGCGCGTGCTGGTGGTGATGGCGGTGTTCATCGTCGGCCTGTTGTTTGCCGGCTGGTTCTTGGACCCTGCGTCCAACAACATCGCCCGGTTGTACATCAGTTTCGTGATGACCGGCACCAGCTACATGGTCTTGCTGCTGGGGCTGTTCCTGAGCTGCTTTTCCCTGCCGGCCGACATCAAGAACAAGACGGTGCAGACGATAGCCACCAAGCCGGTGCGGCCGACCGAAATCGTCTTGGGACGCATCCTGGGATTCACCGCCGTGGGATCCATGCTGCTGGTTGGCATGGGCATCCTGAGCTACATTTTCGTGGTGCGAGGAATTGTTCACGAGCATTCGGCCCGCGATATCGCCGCCGATGGCAAATCGGGGACGACGACCTTCGATTCAGCCCACGCGCACACGTTCGAGATGGTGGTGGACGAGGACGGCCAGATCCGCCAAGGCACGACCGACGAGCAGAAGTCGCACCGCCACGTGGTAACAGTGACGGACGTCGATGGCCAACCGCGGTATGTCATCGGACCGCCCGAAGGACTGCTGGCGGCCCGCATTCCGATTTTCGGGACGCTGCAGATGACGGACCGCGCCGGGAAACTGGGCGGCGGACTGAACGTCGGGTACGAATCGGAGTACCAGAAGTACATCGAAGGCAATTCGCTGATGAAGGCCATTTGGACCTTCGATGACATCTACCCGGAGCGGTTCGGCGACGGATCGGTATTGCCGATCGAAATGAGCTTGAAGGCGTTTCGGACCTTCAAGGGGGACATCGTGACTGGTGTTCAAGGCGAAATCGTGCTCAAGAGCCCCGATGGACGGGTGGAAAGCGATCGCATTGGGTTCATCGTCAAAGAATACCAACTGGACCATCGTGAAATCCCGCGCAAGCTCAAGGGGGCCAAGGACGGAGTGCCGCAGGAAGTCGACATCTGGGAGGACATCGTGCAGGATGGAAAAATCCAGGTGGAGGTGCGATGCATCGATCCGGGGCAATACCTGGGGATGGCTCCCGCCGATCTGTACTTGCGGGCCGGCGACAGCACTTTCGGGTGGAACATGTTCAAGGGATTCCTCGGTATTTGGATGCAAATGGTCCTGATCATTTGCTTGGGGGTCATGTTCAGCACTTTTCTCAGCGGGCCGGTGGCCATGGTCGCCACGCTGACGTGTTTGATTTTGGGGTTCTTCGGCAATCTGGCGCTCGATGTGGCCACCGGAGACATGCCCGGCGGCGGTCCCATCGAATCGCTGATCCGCATTCCGATGCAAACCGGTGCCATGGTCGAATTGGACTTGGGCAACCCCGTCCTGGAGACCACGATTAAAATGGTGGACCGGGGCATCATGTGGGTGCTGGTCAGCATGTTCCAGGCCATCCCCAGCTTTGGCCAGTTCAACACGGCTGACTTCGTCGCCTATGGTTTCAATATTTATGGTGGGCTGCTGGCGCGGCACCTGACCATGACCGTCTCGTACTTCGTGCTGACGGCGGTGATCGCATACTTCTTCCTCAAGACACGGGAGTTGGCGGCAGCATGAACGTAATAGTTCTACGTCGTCGGTTGGCGTATATCTCCGCAATGGTGGTGCTGCTGGTACCGCTGTATTTCCTGGGCAACCCCTCGGTGCGCAATCCCGACGGATCGGTCAAGGTCGAAGGGGGAACGCTGGCCCAGATTCGGACCCAATACAACTTGGGGCAGGGCGATCTGGGCGAGATCGATCCGGCCAGCGAGTCGATGCGGTTGGCCACGCTCGGTTTGCGCGGAGTGGCCGCCACGATCCTGTGGCAAAAAGCAGAGTACTACAAGAAAGAAATGTACTGGGATCGCCTGGCTGCTACCCTCAACCAAATCGCCGTGCTACAGCCCCACTTCATCAAAGTCTGGGAATTCCAATCGCACAATCTGTCGTACAACGTATCGGCGGAATTCGACGACTATCGACACCGCTACGATTGGGTGAAGAAGGGGATCGACTACTTGATCAAGGGAATGAAATACAACAAGCATCGCACGGAACTGCCGTACGAATTGGGATGGTTCTTCGGGAACAAGATGGGCGTGGCAGATGAACGGATTCAGTTCCGTGAACTGTATCGCAACGACAAGGACTTTCACGCGCAAGTGCTGGCCAAGACCGGCGTGGATCTGACGCAACAAGAAGGCTTGGGCCCCGATCGCAAGCCGGATAATTGGTTGAGCGGCCGATTGTGGTACGAGTACGCGTACGACATGGTCGCTCGCGGCGCTCGGCCAGCCCGCAGCACATTGATGTTCTACCGCATGGGGCCCCAATGGTTGATGAAGTACTCGGAGGCCATTCAGGGCGACGGCTATCTGGGCGAACCCGCGCGGTATGCTTGGCGCACGGCCGGACGGGAGTGGAAGAAGTTTGGAGAGCGACCGATTTTGACCACCTTCGGCGACATGATCTACTTGACCGAGATCGATGTTGCCAACGAGGAATACCGCCAGGCCAAACTGGAGTTTGCAAAGTTTTGCGGCGAGACCTATGAACAGATGCTGGCCGAGCGCAAAGCCCAACTGACTCCGGAAGAATTGACGGCCTATTCCAAAGACTACTTGGACCGTACCTTCGACGAAGCCCTGTTGGCCGAGGACGCAGCGGCCAAACTGGAGCTGGATCCCACGGAGGTTGCCCGGCGGCTGCCATCCGAAAAGCAAGTTGAGGGGCTGCGGATGGCCAAAGAGCTGAAGGCCAAACGCGACAAGATCCAGCACATCGAGATCTACCGCAACCAGATCAACTACGCCTACTGGGAACAGCGGTGCATTGCCGAGCAGGAAGACGCCGCCCTGGCCGCGCGAACGAACATGTACGAAGCGGATCAGTTGCTGGAAAAGGGAGAACTCGATGCGGCGCTGGAGAAATACGAACTGGCTTGGCAGAATTGGAACGAATTGTTCAACAAGCATCCGGGGATGATGATCGACGACGCGGCCGATGCGGTGCTCGAATCGATCGAACGCTACCGACGCCTGTTGGATCAGCCCGAAC
>RFIQ01000377.1 GCA_003695565.1 Planctomycetota bacterium
AGGTGCGACTGATCGGGTCCACGGTGGCATTCGACGTCGTCCCATCACCCCAGTCGACTTCCACCGTGTGGGTATCCAACGTGCCCGCATCTGTAAACACGCCCGAAAGCAGAATACCTTCACCTTCCACAATTGTCGTTCGATCGACAGCAACGCTGGTAATCGCGGGCACGGCATTGTTGACATCAAGCAGAAATGTGGTGGATGCAGCACCACCGTTCCCGTCAATGGCGGTAATGGTCACCGCGGTCGAATCACCCGGTCCATCGGCGGCCGAGAACGACCAGGTCCAGGTACCATTGTTGCCGGGATCATGAACGATATCTCCGATCGAAGCCGAGATGGTTACGCTGTCAGTCAGATCGAGATCCTGGAAAGTCCCGCCATTGGTCGCGATCTGCCCTTCATCGACGCTGATTATGGCGCTGTTGGTTGCAACCGTTGGAGCGTCGTTCCGTCCGCTAATACTGATAGTAACTTCCGCCGTGTCCGTAGCGCCAAACGCGTCTTCGATTCTGTACCTGAATGATTCGGTTGCTTGTTGGCCCGCGGCCAGGAAATGGAAATCGTCAGCCGGATCGAATGTGAATCGGCCGTCGCTGAGATTCGTAAGCACACCACGCGTGGGCGATGACACGTTGACGGTAAGAGTGGAATCGATGTTGCCCTCGGCGTCCGCGTCCGGCCCCATTCCATTGTCCGCTAAGACGTTGAACGTTACTGCATGGTCCTCATCGCTGCCGATTTCGTCATCCCGAGCGGCCGGTGGCGTGTTGAGAACAACCTCGACGTTAAAGGAATCGGTATGACTGCCGCCGTCATCATCCACCACTGAGACGCGGATGGTGAATGTTCCCGAAGTCGAAAATACGTGAGCTAAATCGAATGTCCTGCTGGACTGATCGATGGCCAAGGGTTGCTCGCCACTGCCATCGCCAAAGTCAACAATGCCTGACCAGGTGTCCGTTCCCGGGTCAATAATCGTAATTCCCGGACGGGAGAAGGCACCGGCAACGGCAGGAAGTAGTGTTGCATCTGGCCCGGCCTCAAAAGTTGGAGCCACGTTCAGAACCGTGATCTGAGTTGTCTCGACGGCGTGATTGCCAGCCGCGTCGACGACTCGCAGTGAAACTGGAATAATTGCCGGGCCGTCGGGCGCATGCGCCACAGCAGGATCGCTGGCATCGAACTGGCCGTCATCGTCTAGGTCCCAAGACCTGTTGGCGATTCCAGACAACGCATCCGTCGAGGCGGATCCATCGAGCAGCAGCGTACTGCCTTCGGCGACAATGAACGGCCCGGCATGGATCGGATTCGGCACCGTCTTGTCAATGCGCACGTGAACCGTTTGCACGGGTTCGGCGTTCTGCGCAAAGTCGACGGCGTGGTATTGAATCGTATGAATGGCTTCGTCGGTGAAGGACAAAGTAACCGTATCGCTGAATAGAGTCGTCGACGGCCCACCGTCAATCGAATAGCTGATCAGCGCGACGCCCGAACCGCTGTCCACCGCTGTGAGCGTAAGATCGGTGTCTGTATGGTTCCAACCGGCGGAGTTTGGCGTCGGGGTAATGGTTGCCGTTGTGGTCGGCGCCGTGGCGTCGCTAGGCGCAACATTCAAGAGCACATTAACCAAGTTGTTGCCTTCGTTGTTCTCAGTAATCCGATCGTCAGGATCTGCGACCACTTGGATTAGTCTTGTCCCGGTTTTCCCTGCCGTGTCGAACGGGACGCTGATCACTGTGCTCTCGCCAACATCGAGACCGGATAGAGACACCTGGCCGATCACCTGCGACCCATCAAAGACCCGAACGACAAATCCGTCCGCGCTGGCCTGTCCGTCGTTTTGAATTGTCGCCGATATGCTTACCGTCTCACCTTCCACCGGCGTGGCGTTCGAGAAGCCGATGCCAAGGGGCAACAGATCGGGGAAGTCGCCGACGAGGAAGAACAAGAAATCCCGATTGTTGTTCTCGTTCGATTCCGGAGTCGTATTTCCTTCATCGATGATGACCTCCAATAGGTGGTATCCCTCAGCGAGCGGAGCATGGAAATTGAAAGAGGCCGTCGCGTTGCCTCCGCTATCGATGTCAGCAGGCGTCGTGGTCGTCGCAGCGACGATTGCTCCGTCAATCTGCAACTGGGCCGTGACGCCGGCCGCCAATGCCGATCCCCGGTTGAACACTGGTACGGTCACCGAAATCGGCTCACCCACACCTGGGTTGGAATCGGATAGCACGAAGTCGTCGGCATCGATCGCCAGGTCGGCTAGTGGCGTTGCCAGGACATTCAACGCCTGGATCGCCCGGTTGTTCGACTCGGAAAGCTCGATGACTGCGCTGGTATGATCGACGACGACGCTGACCGTGTGTTCACCAGCCAGAGAGAATACAGTGGAAGCCGACACGGCGGTAGTTGTGCCGGGGGCCAATCCGGCGACCGGGAGTGAGGCAAAAGGGGTCCCATCGGCGAGAAACTGAACTTCGAATGCCCCGGCTGACGCTTCTCCATCATTGCGCACTGTAACGTTCACATCGATCGACTCGCCCGCTAACGGGCTGGAATTCGAAAGCGAAATGGATGATGGCGCCAGATCCGCAACCGGATCGTGCACATCGAGCGTCTCGATCCGAGTATTGTTGGACTCGTTCAGTTCGGTAATCAGGTCATCCGGATCGACAACGACCGAAATCGCGTGCATTCCGGCGACTTCGATGGTCGATTGGATCGCAACGCTTGTCGTCGCCCCTTCACCAGGCAGCACTGGAATAACGGCGGCTCCCAGCGGGCTACCGTTGTCGAAGAACTGAACGCCAACATTTGTGGCTTCCGCGCCACCATTGTTCCGCACGAGAGCTGTGATCATCACCGCCTGAGAGGTTGCGGGTGCGGGGTCGGAGAACAGAATGTCGACAGGGGCCAGTTCCGGCACCGTATCGAGCACCGTCAATGTTCGCGTTGTGGCGTTGTTATTTTCGTTCAGTTCGACCACGACATCATTCGGGTCGACCACAGCGCGGATGGTACGCGCTCCCGGAGTGGCAAAGGCATGGGAAATGCTAACCGTGGCCGATGCTCCCGACGCCAGGCTGCTGATCGTGTCTGTCCCGATCAGATTCACGCCATCGTAGAACTCCACTTCGGCCAGCCCCGCGAAATCGCTGCCACCCACATTGAGAACTGCGGCTGAAATCGTCACCGGCTCTCCAACTACGGGCGATGAGTCGGAGATCTCGATGTGACTCGAGCTGGTAAACAGATCGACGCCGGACGGCGGCAGCGTCACCGTAAACGGCAACACGGTCAATCCTTCGAGGGCGGTATCACCGGCCCGCACGTTGGCGACGTAGTTGCCTGGCTGGGGAGGCATATTGAAATCGAGAGTGAAGGCGCCTGACGCATCGGTGATGGTAGTCGCGACGAAGTTGAGGCCGGGAATTCGGACTGTCACCGGGCCTCGCGCAACCGGCCCGGCGGGGTTGAGTGCTGCATCATAACTCGCCGTGCCGTTGACGGTCACCAGCTCGCCTGGCACCCCGGTTACTGCGGACAGGTTGGCGGTGACCTCGATGCCGTCTCCGCTGATAGAACCTGCGATCAGGGAGCGCGTGGCCACGTTATCTGATTCATCGTCTTCGAGAATCGTGTCGATTGGATCGACGGTTGCTCGCAGGACGTGAAGCCCCGTGGATCGAATGTCCAAGTCGGTTGCCAGCTCCGCGGTGCCGTGGGCCGGAATCGACGGCACGGTGAAGGTCCCGAGATCGCGCGGGCCGGTCGGTTCGACCAGAACTAAACCCAACGGTACATCCACAATTGGGAAGAGGCCTGTGTTCTCGATCGTAATCACAGCCGACACGGTGTCGCCAACATTCGGCATATCGGTCGACAAATCCAAGCCGACAGCCTTCAGGCTCAATCCGCCGCTAAAGACGATAACGGCCCCAGTCGTCGAACTGGTGTTGCCGGCCAGATCCGCCGCGGCCACTTCAACTGGCACGGCCCCGATGCCCTCCCCACCAGTCAGGGTTCGTGAGTAGATATAATTCAAACCGTTGACCGAAGTGAGGCTTGCCTCCAATCCGCCCACGGTGACTACCGTACTACTGCTCAGCGGTTCGCTACTGAAGAAACTTACCTCGACCGTTTGTCCAACGTCGGCTGGATCGGGCGAAGCGGTTACGTTGCTAACCACCGGATCGGTGAAATCGAGGGTTACTTGTACTGTTTCGCTGCCGATGCCACCATCGGCTTGGGCCACGCCGACCATAGCGACATCGACCGGGCCTTCGGACTCGGTCCCCGTGACAATGTAGCTATAGGAAAATACGGAGCCATCCTGGGAAACGAACGTCGCCGGATTTCCGTCGACGGACACGGTCGGATTGTTCTGCAACGGAACGTCCACCTCGAAGGTGATCGACAGCGGGTCGCCCGCTTTGGCCGGATCGGGACCAATGCTGATGCCGGTGAAATGCGGAACGGTAGTGCATTGCTGTCCAGAATCTGGGGTGTTACCTGCGGTGAAAGTCATCGCGGTTGCACCGAAACTGGCTGCCAAATGCAGCCCACCGCCCAAGTCCGTGCCGCTCTTAGTATGAAAGTCGCATACGCGCGAGCCAAAGGTGAGCACCTGCAATTGATCGCCTGGGGTCGCCGCGTACCCGTTGACTAGACGAAGAACCAGACTCCCGTCCAAATTCGCCGTCCCGTTGACCACGAGCTGATCGTGCGCCGACCCTGCGGTTGTGCCTCCAATCTTCAACGTGAGTGCTCCGGCAGCTCGCTGCTCGAAATCTCCATCAACATGCAACGTACCAATGCTCGTGCCATTGTTTGCACCGATGCTCATGTTGGTTCCGTTGACAACGTTGCCACGAAACAGGCCAGTGGCAGCGAAGGTCGTTCCAGCAGCGACATCCAGTCTACCTGCAGAAATCACACCGCTTTCCGAATTCAATGACACGCGCCCCGAGACGGTGTTCGTTCCAGTGCCCAGCATCACGCTGCCGTCATTGATGGCGGCGATGTTGAGAAACCATAAAGAGTGGCCGCGATTGCCGGTATTTCCCGCCAGTACTTGCAGGCCCGACAACCCAATCTGGCTTCCTGAACCGTCTGCCTGAATCAGATTGTTATTTACGGTTAGTCCGTGGTACTCGCGAACGGTGGGGACATCCAACGAGCCACCATTCGAAGCTGTCAGGCTCGTTCCCCGAAGGACGCTCAGCGACGCGAGATCGATCTGCCCGGCCTCAGAGACTCCCATGCTGTTCAAGGAATTGCCCAGCACCTCCTGGAGTGAACGAAGGTCAATCATACTAGGATTGTGGGACGAATCTTCTCCGCTCGATAGATACCTGGATTGCCCAGCCGAGGTCAGTACGTTTCGCAAATCGACTTTGCCACCTCCCAGAGCTTGAATATCCGAGAAAAATATGGTGTGCCCTTGGGACCCAGTAGTGCCGACGAATGACGTCAGGCTCGACAGGTCGACCAAGCTGTTCTCGCCGTCGGCTCGGATTGCGTGGCTGACCGAGCTGCCTCCATTGTAAGAGGTTACACTCGAGAGATCTAAAGTAGCACCGCCAGTGGCGACCAAACTGGACGTCGAGATGGATTGCAACACGGGAACGCGAATGACGCCCACATCGGCAACAGAGAGTGATTGCCCTCTTCCTCCGCCCGCTAGCTGCGTAAGGGAGGAAAGATCGATTGCACTGGCCCTTCCCTGAGAATCTTGACCGCTGGCACTGACACGCGTCTGATTACTAATTACCCCCGTCGCAGAGAGGTTAACTTGTGCGCCATTGAATGCGTTAATGACGCTGAAGAACACCGTGTGCCCCTGGGAACCGGTCGCGCCGCTGAAAGTGGTCACTCCGGCAAGATCAATCTGGCTGCCCTCGCCATCCGCTTGCACAAGAGTTTGAAAACCCGCACCGCCAGCATACGAGACTGCGCTGGAGAAATCGATCCTTCCGCCCGAAGTCGCAAGCAGGGTTGTTCCGTTGAGCGAATTGAGCCTGGGAGCGCTGACCACTCCTGTTCCAACCACGGATACGATCTGGCCACGGCCGCCACCAGCGAACTCGGTCAAGCTCGATAAATCCACCAAACTCGGGTTGCCTTGGCTATCCTGACCGTGGGATTGAAAGTGAACTTGATTGTGCACGCTTGTCACACCAGACAGATCGATAACCCCGCCGTCAAAGGCATTGATTCTGGTGAAGAAGGTCGTGTGTCCCCGTGTTCCGGACGTACCGGTGAATGAACTGAATGTCGACAGGTCGATGAAGCTCCCGGCTCCGGCTGCCTGGATCGTGGTACTGATATGCGAATTTGTGGCAAAGGTACTCCCGACCCCGAAAAGCAAACGTCCGCCTGACTGCGCAATCAGATTGATCGTATTGAGCGTCGCCCCTCCAGTGAAAGAGATTTCGGCCATCGGACCACTTGCGGTTATCGTGCTTCCGGATACGGAGACTGAGCCATTCAACACTGACGGTCCCGTCACAGTCACGAAGGCCCCATTAAATGAAATCGACTCCTCACTCAAGATGCGCTGCACGGAGATGCTATTGTTAACCTGAACGTCAATCACTCCGGGGACATTGAGCACCGCGACATCGGACGGGCCAGGAACACTATCGGTGCTCCAGTTCGCTGCAGTGTGCCAGTTGAAATCACCTGCATCACCGTCCCAATAGATTGCGGATTCGACTTGAACCGATGCCGACACAACGTGACTGGTCAGCGCGGTGGCATCGCGCGCTTGGGCCAGAAAGACCTGCGATCCGGCGGGAATGCCCACGACGGGCACCTCGATTCCCCAGCCATCCGCCCCGTCGCCGTCCACCCCCAACAGAACGTCAACTCCTGGATCCAGAT
>RFIQ01000005.1 GCA_003695565.1 Planctomycetota bacterium
CCGCTGGGTGCCGGGGTTGTCGGGGCCATCGCCCAGTTGCTGTCGCATGTCGGCCGCCAATCGTTGCAAATGGGCGACGACCTCGCGATGCTGGTCGATGACATTGGTCGTTTCGCCGATATCGGACTCCAAGTCGAACAGTGACAACTCGATCTTGCGTTTCTCGCTCGTGCCGGGTAAACCGCCGTGCCCCGGAATGGGATGGTTGTAGGTGTGCGGGTACATCAGTTTCCACCGCCCGCTACGGACCGCACGCAGGTGTCCACCTCCATCGTAATAGTAGTACGCTTCGTGAGGACTCCGCGCACCGGGTTGTCCCGTCATCAAGGGAACGATGCTGCGGCCGTCGATTTTCTGCGGCGGCAGCGGCACGTCGGCCAACTCGGCAAATGTCGGCAACAGGTCGATGGTCGCTGTGATCTCGTCGCAGACCGTTTCAGGTGGGATTTTGCCCGGCCAGCGCATGACGCACGGCACGCGGTAACCGCCTTCGAAATTGCTGCCCTTGCCTTCGCGCAACGGCCCGGCTGACCCGGCATGATCGCCGTAGGATAACCATGGTCCGTTGTCCGACGAGAACACAATGCACGTCCGATCGTCGATTTCCAATTCGCTCAAGGTGTCCAGAATCTGACCAACCTGCCAATCCAATTCTGTCAGGACGTCGCCGTACAACCCGCGTTGGGTGCGCCCCAAGAATGGTTTGGAGGCGAACAGGGGCACATGCGGTTGCGGGTTGGGCAAATAGAGGAAGAACGGATGGTCCTGGTTGGCGCGGATGAAATCCAACGCCCGCACCGTCAAATCGTGGGTCAGGTGTTCCTGGTCCTCAGGCATCACCTGAGGGTTCACGATACGCGTTCCCTCGAATAATGGCAGATGAGGCCAACGTTTGAGTCGTTCCTCCACCGGCAGATGGCGAACGCCCGGATGGAAGGGCCACATGTCGTTCGAGTAGGGCAGGCCAAAGTACTCGTCAAAACCCTGGTTGGGAGGCAGAAACTTCTCCTGATGACCCAGGTGCCATTTTCCGAAGCAGGCGGTGGCATAGTCGCGCTGTTTGAGCACCTCTGCGATCGTCCATTCGTCTGGGTTCAGGCCCGTGGTGGAGTGCGGGCCGAAATTGCCTCCGATGCCGACCCGCGTGGGAATGCATCCAGTCATCAGCGCCGCCCGCGAAGGGGTGCAGAACGATCGCCCCACATAGAAGTCGGTGAACTTCATGCCCTCTGCGGCCATGCGATCCAGATTTGGCGTGGCATAACCCTCCGCTCCGAAGGGGCCAATGTCTGCGTACCCCATATCATCGCAGAAAATAACGATGAAATTGGGCAAAGCATCGTCGCTCCGCAAGCGCTCCGACAGCACCACGGCGCAGCACAGGAACACCAGCAACCATCGTTGACAGGAACAAAATGCCATCACAATTCAACCTTGCATGGAAATGGGGGGAGGGATCCATCGTGCGTCTCTGGTGCATCCAGCAGACCGGCCGAGCAAAGGCCAGGACGGGTGTGCCATTAAGGGTACCATCCACGCCAGGCGAATGCTACGATCCCTGCCAACGACTCCCCAGAGGTCGTTATAATTGGCTCCCATCATCGCTTCGGGGAGGCCCACTGGCTGCCCCGGGCAACGGACGTAGGATTCTGGTCACCAGCATTTCGGAAAAACACCATGTTGCAGCTCGGTTTTGCCAGCGCGATCGTGCCCGACCTGACATTTCGCGAAGTCTTCGAATTGGCTCGGGATATCGGGTACGACTGTGTGGAAGTGATGTGTTGGCCCGTCAGCAAGGCCGAGCGACGGTATGCGGGGGTGACCCACATCGATGTCGCTGCGCTGGACGACGCAAAGATCGCGGAGATTCAGCAGGTGGTTGGCGAGACAGGTGTCAGCATCAGCGCTCTGGGCTACTATCCCAATTGCCTGTCAGCAGACCGAGCCGAAGCAACGGCGGCCGCGGAGCACCTGTGTCGGGTGATCGAGGCCTCGCATCGCTTGGGCATCGGGCGCGTCAACACCTTCATCGGACGCGATCATACCCAAAGCGTCGAAGCGAATTGGCCTCGCCTGGTCGATACTTGGACGCCCATCCTGGAACTGGCGGATCGGTTGGATATCCGTATCGGCATCGAGAACTGTCCCATGTCGTTTACCGAGGATGAATGGCCCGGAGGCAAGAACATCGCGGTCTCCCCGGCCATTTGGCGCAAATTGTTCGAACAATTCGCTACCAGCAATTTGGGGCTGAATTACGACCCATCGCACATGGTGTGGCAGTACATGGACTACTTGGCACCGATTCGCAATTTCAGCCAGCGGCTGTTCCATGTGCATGCCAAGGACGTGAGGATCGATCGTCATCGGTTGAACGAAGTCGGCATCCTGGCTTACCCTTTGCAATACCATACGCCAAAGTTGCCTGGATTGGGGGAAATCGACTGGGGGGCGTTCATGTCCACCCTGCTGGATGTCGGTTATGCGGGGCCGGTGTGCGTCGAAGTCGAGGATCGTGCCTATGAAGGTTCGCTCGAAACGCGCAAAATGTCGCTGGTGCAAAGCCATCGGTACCTGAAGAACTTCATGCCCTGACCCTCGCTTGCGCCGGCGCGGCCTGCACGAGTCGAGCCCCGCAAGAGGACGTCTCGCTGCATGTCCGGCCAAGCCGCTGTCCGCTGCTTTCGTCTAACTTCACAACCATTTCCAAGGATTGCGACATTGAGTCCGAGTTATCGCGACTATGCCAAAATGATCGACCACTCGCTACTGGTTCCCACGATGACGGAAGCCGATTTGGAGAGCGGCTGCAAATTGGCGGTGGCGTACGATGTTGCCAGCGTCTGCATCATGCCGTACTACCTGCGGCGGTGCACGGAATTGTTGGAGGGAAGCACGGTCCTGCCCAGCACGACGATCGGTTTTCCGCATGGTGCGCACCGGACCGATACGAAGCGATTCGAAGCAGAACGGGCGATCGAGGATGGAGCCCAGGAATTGGATATGGTTGTTAACATCAGCCAGGTTCTCAGCGAAAAATGGGATTACGTCGAACGCGACATCGCCGCCGTGATCGATTTGGCCCACGCAGCCGGTAGGAAAGTCAAGGTCATCTTCGAGAATTGCTACCTGCAGGATCAGCACAAGATCCGATTGTGCGAGATCTGTACGAACTTGCGGGCGGACTGGGTAAAGACCAGCACGGGCTACGGCAGCGGCGGCGCAACGATCGAGGATCTGCGACTGATGCTCGAGCACGTTGGCCCTGGCGTGCAGGTAAAGGCGGCCGGCGGCGTCCGCGACTTTGCCACCTTGAAGAAGATTCGCGAGATGGGGGTTAGCCGTTGCGGAGCCAGTCGCACGCAAGCGATGTTGGAAGAAGCCCGCCGCGAACTGGGGCTGCCCCCCATCGCCAGTGCCGATTCTGCGGCGGCTCCCTCCGGATACTGAGCGATTCGCAACCGTAGCTCGACCAGAGTTTCCGCCGGCCGATCGAGGGCTGCTGCCCGATACAGGGCGTGTAAAAGGGCAGGCTGCTTGTGCCGCGGGGGACTCGAGGGGCGAACAGGAGGCGATCGTCGACCTCGAGACGTTCGAGAAGGTGCAGCGTAAGTTGCGGCATAACGGGCGCAGCGGCGGTCGAGCCGTGCGCAACAAGTACGGAGCCCTGCTGCGTGGGCTGCTGTGGTGCGCGGCATGCGGCTGCAAGATGAGTCACACCTACACCACCAA
>RFIQ01000378.1 GCA_003695565.1 Planctomycetota bacterium
CCGTAGGCGCACGCGAACCGTCAACCGCAGCCGCAGGCGCACTCGAGCCATCAACCGCACGCTGCCGAGACATCGGAAATTGGCAATCGGTCTTACTCCAGAACAACGAGGTGAACGGAAAGGTGGGCAAAGCGAAACTGGTATTGGCATGCCTGGTGTGGCTGGTGCTGCTGACCATCGGCGCGCTGCTGTACAAGTGGCTGATCGTACCGGCGAAGCAGGAGCAGCAAGCAGCGGCCGAGCAGGAGTTGATCGAGGCGACCTCCGGCAATTCCACCTACCGCTATCACCTCAGGCTGGGCCTGGACGCGTTCTCCGGTTACGCCGTTCTCCGCAGCGACCAGTTTCGGCAGCAACTGCGCGGACAAGGCATCAAGCTCGACTGCATCGACGACGGCGCCGATTACCGCGGACGGCTGCAGTCGCTGGCCGATGGCAAATTGCAATTGGCTGCGTTCCCAATCGATGCGCTGATCAAGTCCAGCGCCGCCCACGGCGGATTGCCAGCCACGATCATCGCCCTGATCGATGAAACGCGCGGTGCTGATGCGGTGGTAGCATACCGCCAGCGATTTCCCAACATCGATGCGCTCAACGCTCCCGATACGCGATTCGTCTTGGTCGGCGATTCGCCCAGCGAGACGCTCGTGCGGCTCTTGATGCGCAGTTTCCAGTTACCCGCCCTATCGCCGCAGGCCATCGTCCGAGTCAACAGCGAGGACGAAGTGCTGCAGCGGTACCGCCGCGCCGCACCGGCCGACCCGGAAGTCTTTGTGACCTGGGAACCGGTGGTCAGCCACTTGCTGGAGAACGATCAGATGCACGTCCTGTTCGATAGTTCGCAGCAGAGCGGCATCATCGTCGATGCGCTGGTCGTCAGCCGCGATTTTCTGGTGAAGAACGAACCGGTGGTCCGCCAGGTGCTGGAATCGTACTTTCGGGCCTTGTATGCGTTGCGGGAACCGAGTGCCATGCAGCGGCTGGTGGCCGAGGATGCCCGAGCGGGAGGCGTGGAATTGCAACCGCAACAGGTCCAGCGCCTGGTCGACGGCATTTGGTGGAAGAACACGCAAGAAAACTATGCCCATTTCGGACTCCGTTCCAGTTCGTTGCCGTATATCGAAGACATGATCGATCGCATCGAGCGGCTGTTGGAGCAGACCGGAGGTCTCGACCGCGATCCGACCGGTGGCGTAGCCAGTCGCCTGTTCTATGAGAAACCGCTTGCACAAATGCATGAATCGGGATTCCATCCCGGCCTGCGTCCGGAACAGATCCGCGAAGACGCCCCCTTGCCCGAACTGACCGCCGAGCAATGGGAGCGGCTGGTGCCGGTGGGGACGGTCGATGTTCCGCCACTGGTCTATGCCCGAGGAACCGCTCGGTTGACCGAAGCCAGTCGGCGGAAGCTGGACGAATTGGTCGAGACCTTGAAGAGTTTCCCCACTTTCTACTTGATGATCCGAGGGCATGCCAGCAATCGGGGCGACCCGGAGATGAACCGCCGGCTGGCGCAGCAACGGGCCGAGGCGGCGCGCGATTACTTGTTAGAGAAAGGGGTACCAGCCGCTCGGATGCGCGCCCTACCCGGCGAGATCACCGGCCAGACCACCGTCACCTTCGTCCTCGGCCAACCGCCGTATTGAGCCGAGCGATATTAGGGAAGGGGGCACTGCAATCGGCGGGCCCGACAGTGCGAATTGGGAAGAATGATTGGCGTTGAGCGTGGTGGCAAGCAGCCATCACTCCAAGCGTCGATCCCGCGTACAATGGGGACCGGATCGATTCCCCCTTTTCTCGTGAGGTCCCAACTTTCGACGTGGATTCGCTCAAACGCAAAGTCATCTCCGAACTGTTTCTGGCCCCCAGCGTGCTGCTGCCGATCGTCGGTGGGGTGAGCGCTGCTGTGCTGTCGTGGGCCACCGGCGGAAGCAGCTACCTCAACGGGGCGGCCATCGCAGGGATCCTGGGCGGTATCGGATGGGGGCTCACCCGATTGATCTTTCATGTGGAACGGATTACCGAACGCATTCTGCAGGCTGAGATCGAGCGTCAAAAGGCAGAGGAGAACCGGCGGCTGGACGCGTTGGCAGCCAAATTGCGGATGGACCGCGACCCGCGCACACAAGACTATTTGACTCTGTTAAGATCATTGCGTGAGGATCTCGAACAAGCGGCAAAGCAGCCGGGAATCCAGTTTCGCAGCGCCCCGATCCGCGAGCAAGTCGGCCGTATATTCAAGGTCGCCGTCGATCAACTCAGCTACTCCTACCGGTTGTGGGAGCTGTCCCAGCAGTTGACCGGAGAGGCGCGTGAGCAGGTCCTGGCCGACCGCGAGCAGATTCTCGATGAAATCGCCCAAGCCATCGACCGCCTGCGAGGGACGGTTCAGCACTTCCAACGATTGGTCGCCACCAGCGACGAACAGGATTTGAGATCACTGAACGCAGAATTGGAACAATCGCTCGAAGTGGCGCGGCGCACCGAGCAGCGGATGCGGGAGCTGGATCGCCCCGAGGTGGCATACGAGTCCTTATTACGAGAGCCCCACTGACTCTTCTCGAATTCACTGGAGACTTCAGGCATGTTCAACGCGATCGGCAAATACTTTCGGGCCATCTGGTACTTGATGACGTTTCGCGTCAACAAGGCCAGCGAGACGCTGCGCATGAACCCCGGCGTGATCTCTGCCAACTACGACCGCATCATCGCCGAGAAGAAGGCGCGATTAAACCAATACAAGGACGCGGTCAGCGCGATGATCGCCCAGGAGGAAAGCAAGAAGGCGAAGCTGAAGCAGCTGACGGCCGAAATCGAAAAGCTCGAAAAGTTGCGGGCCGGCGCCGCGGCCAAAGCCAAGAAGATCGTAGAAAAGTATCAGGGCAACGCCGAAGCGGTCAAATCGGATCCCGATTACATCAAATGCCAGGCCGCCTACAAGGATTTCACCAGCACCCTGGCCGAAAAACAACAACGGGCGCAGGAGTTGGAAGAGGATCTGAAGCAGTTGGTGGCCAACGTCAACGGCCACAAGACCCAGATCCAGTCGTTGATGCGCGACTTGGAAAAACTGAAAGAGGAAAAACACGACGCGGTTGCCGAAGTTCTGTCGGCCACCGAAGAAAAACAGATCGCCGATATCGTCACCGGCCTGTCGAACGATCGCACCAGCGAAGAGCTGCGGGAGTTGCGCGAGTTGCGCCAAAAGGCCTCGGCGTCCGCCAGGATCTCCCGCGAATTGGCTGGACTCGACACGAAACGTGCCGAGGAGGAATTCATCGAGTACGCCACGGCCAGCGAAGCGGACGACGAGTTCGATGCGCTGATCGGGCTGACGAAACAGGAATCGGAGCAACCCATGCCAACCGATGACACGCGGATCCCCGAGGCATAACCGCCCCGCGCAACGCGACAACCACGATGCAACCCGATTGCATCGAAACCCAGGGGCGGTTCGACGCGGAATCGTCCCCGAACATTGCTGAATCTAATTCGCCCGTATTTCAACTGGCTGAGGAGCCCGACCATGATCTATCGTCTGTCTGTCGCATGCTTGATTGGTTGCGTGACCATCCTGATGGGCTGCAACAAGAACAAGACGGCCGGCACGGGAGGCCCGATGTCCAGCGCCGCCCCCGATGACACGCCAGTATTCACGCTGGCCTGGAGCGAGTACCCGAGCTGGTCGGTCTTCGGTGTGGCAGCCGAAGAAGGCCTGATCGACGGCGCGGAAGGGGAGATCGGTGAACTGGAGGCGAAGTGGAAAGTCGACATCGTGCTGAACCTGGCTGACTACGATACGTGCATCGGGCAGTACGGGTCGAACGAAGCCGACGCGGTATGCATCACCAACATGGACATCATGGCTCCCAGTCTGTCGCGTCCGGCAGTGGCCATCCTGCCCACGTCGACCAGCGACGGTGCCGACGCATGCATCGTCGTCGAATCGATCGCCACCATCGATGATTTGAAAGGCGTTCCGACGTACGGTTTGGAGAAATCGGTTTCCCAGTACTGCTTCGAGCGCGTGCTGGAATTGAACAACAAGGATCCTCAGGAGTTTCCGTTCCAGAACATGGACCCGGCCGCAGCCGCGACCGCCATGCAGACCGGGCAAGAGGACATCAAGTCGATCATGGTCTGGAACCCGTTCGTCATGCAGACGCTCCGCGATCGCCAGGATTGCAAAGTGCTGTTCGATTCGACGGCGATTCCCGAAGAGATCATCGACATGGTCGTGGTAGGGAAAGACGTGTTGGACAAACCGGGCGGCAAACGATTCGCCTATGCCATCCTGGACACCTTCTACACTGTGAATCAGCTCATCGATTCCCCCGACACGCGGGACGATACGCTGGTGGCCCTGGGCGCCAAGTTCAGCAAGCTCGGTTTGGAAGACATGAAAACGGTGGTGACCCAGACGAAGTTTTACAACACGCCGGAAAAGGGACTGGCGTTGATGCAGAGCGACAAGTTCCGCCAGACGACCATGCCGGCAGTGGCCGAGTTCCTGGTCACCCACGAGATGGCCGAGCAGAAGCCGACGTTTGGATTCGATGACGACGCGGTGCAGCTCAATTTCGCCACCGAGTTCCTCCAAGGCATCCAAGACGGCATCGACCC
>RFIQ01000379.1 GCA_003695565.1 Planctomycetota bacterium
ACACCAAACTGTTCGGCCAGATCGAGCAGCAAGTGGGCCAAACGCTGGCGATTCGGGGTGAACAACAAATTACCCAATCGTCGCTCGATGCGCTGCCGACGGAAACCGACCAACTTGCTGATTCCGATCGCCAGGGCGGCGTGCCGGTGCATCAAGTCGCTCAGTACATGCGAGGGGATGCGGACCACGGTCGTCGGTTCGATGGCTTCCACGTACTCCCCGCGCTGGCCGGCATCGAACAAGGCCAGTTCGCCGAACAATTCGCCCGCGCCGATCAACGCCAGCGTGGACGTTTTTCCCTCGGGCGTGATGTGGCAGATTTTGACCAATCCGCGAGCGATCAAGTAAACCGCGTCTGCAGTTTCGCTGGGCAAGTAGACCGGTTCCCCTTTAGCAAACCGACGCACACGGCTGACGCGCTCCAAGTGGGTAATCTCATCGGTTGGAAGTTGAGCGATCAGGTTGCAATTCTTCAGGTACCATAATCTTTGTTCGGTGTCCGGTGAAGCCGATGCTGGAGGTCGGGTCGGTTGAATTGGTTCGTCCATAGCCCGTTCCGAACTGGATTCCTGAATCGGTGGGTAGACGTGCAGTTTCATCGTATGAATTCCTGGATGGGCATGTTGACGGACAGTTGCGCCAGCGGGGCGGGGCGGCCGTTGGCATCCCGCCACCTGCGATGGTTGGCAACGAATCTGTCCTCAGCGACATTGTGCCGAGATCAGTTGGAATTGGACACGTATTTTGCGGGATTCTTCAGGAACATATCGCGATGTTCCACGTTGGGGAACTGATAGCGCATGTTCTTGAAAAACACTGTGTATTGCGGCTTGCCAGGGTTCTCCTGCTTCATCTCCACGCGGCATACGGGACAGTTGCCACCCAGTGCCAGATCGGCGTTGGCATACTTGGCGGGATTCTTGAGGAACATCTGCTTTTGTTCTTCGCCGGGGAACAGGTACAGCCGACCTTTGTGAATCGCCGCGTAATACACACTGCCGGGCACAGCCTTGTTCATCTCGACCTTGCAAACCGTACAGTACCCACCCATGGCCGGTACGTACTTTGCAGGATCTTTCAAGAACATCTGCCGCTGCTCTTCGCCCGGGAACATGTAGGTCTTGCCGTCATACGTCACTGTGTAGCGTGGATCTCCCTTGACCCACTTCTTCATTTCGAGGATGCAAACGGGGCAGTAGCCGTTGAGTCCCACCTGAACAGAATTCGTGCTGGACCCGGGGACCGTCGCGCTGCCTTGGGTGGTCGACCCAGAACCAGCCTGCGCGGGTTGGCGCGTCGTGGCCGGCGCGCGGCGCGTCGTCGACTGGGCAATGGTGGTGGATGCAACCAGGAAGAATACCGCGAATGCCGCAATCGCACCGCGCGCGACAGACCTTGCTGGAAGGGATCTAGTTTGGATTCGCATGGCTCAGCTCCTAACGATGTGTGATCTGGATTACGCAGGAATTCGGCCGCCATGGCCAAGTCCCATCTGGATGTACGGGCGACCCCGAACCTCCTTACGCGCATTTCGCAAAACCGATCCGAACTCTGGCCGGTAGCCGGCCCTGGAGGAGTCGAGCAGGGCGAGCCTATCCCGCCCGCCCCTCGCGGGATCCAGAGTACTCCGCCGGTCTCTGGTCGACCTCAGAGTAGCCCGCCAGTCCCTGGCAGAACCCAGAGTAGCCCGCCAGTCCATGGCGGAACCCAGAGTAGTTCATCCGACCTTGGCGGAAGCAGAGTACTCCGCCAGTCCCTGGCGCGAGCCCTGGCGGCACGCTGCATGCCTCCTCATGACGCAGGGCACGCGGCGTTTTCAAACAAGGCCCCGACATCCCAGTTTGGGAAGAAATGTCTCTGCACAGTGCGGGAAGGAATCCCACCGCTGGCGGCATGAACTCAACGCAGCGTCAGGTTGGCCGTGAGCTGAGTGCCAGTGCACGGGGGAACCGAACGGTTTGCTACGCGAAGAGAGGATGACGAGATAGAGTGGAAGCCGCTTATTGCCCAGTGGTTCGCTGAGCCTGCGCGTACAACTGGCGCAGTAGTTCCATGCGGGAAAATCTTAGTTCGGCAAACCTGCGCATCCATTGCTCGTGTTCTTGTGCCGAAGGCGGCCGTTTGACGATCTCCTCGAAAACCCGATCCAGCCACACGTTGTTGTTGTTGCCAGCCGCATCGAAGTACTCCTGGCTGGCCATCAGTTCCAGGGGCAACTCCTTGAGTTTCGCCTCGATGCCTGGAATGGTCCGCAGTGCGGCCAGTTCCAGCAACGTCGGATCGCGGTTCAGGTAGTGCCGGTACATGGCCACCAGTTGCTCGTCGATCGCATTGAAATTGGGATATCCCGCAGTCACCACACTGCCCGGAGAGGTAGTGGAGACGGTGGTAGCCAGGGGCTGCAATTGCAACTTCACCTCGCGGGGGTTGTTCTGCGTCAAGACGCGCACCGGTTGTGGCGTATCCATGATCGTCCGCCCTCCCGAGGTGACGTAGGCGCGAACCTGGTAGATGTCTTCGGGGTAGATGTATGCCGGGTCGTAGGCGATTTCGAAGGGTATCGTGTTGGCGCCCGTCGGACGCAGCCGGATCTGTCCATTGCGGACTTGGAAGTACGGCCGCGTTACGTTTTCGATTTGGACGGTGATCACGGCATCGGGCGGCAGCGATCCGGTGCCGGGCAGGACCAGTTGCCCTCGCAACAACTGTTGGCTGTTATCCAGTTGAACGCGGACGCGCGCCAACCGCAAACTGCGATGATCCTGCACGACCAGACTGACGACGCCCGTTTCGCTGGCCCGGCGGTTGATCTCGTCCGCCAGGTCGTATAGTCGGCCGTCGACCAGCCCCACCTGGTAACCGGCCACGCATACGATGATGTCGTCGACTTCGATCCGCGCGCGATCGGCGGCTGAGCCCGGTTGGACTTGTCGCACCACGACGCCCACCTCGGAGTTCTCACCGCGAACCCCCAGCCTCCATTTCCGGTTCTGGCTGTCATTCAACCAGGAACCTCCTCCCCACAGACCCGTGGGAGTAGACGCCGTGTCGCGTGCCCGGACGGCTGGTTGAGTTCCAAACTGAGCAGGTAATTGCAAAGCTGCCAAAGCCCAAATGGCCACGCTGAGAACGGCGGAGGTCGTGCAAATCGGTTGACGGCAGAGGAGGATGCGTAGCATGGTGAATTCCGTTTCATCGTTGAAGGCAAAGGAGGCGGCCAGGGACGCGCATCGAGATTCAGCGAACCAGCGAACCGTCCAGCTTCTGCAGGCCTGCGCGTAGCAACGGGGGGTCGACCGGAAAGAATCCGACCAGTACCGCTTGTACCTGTCCCGATTGGCACAAGGCGTAGCGGACGAATTCCTGTGCAGCCAAACCGTCCGGCGTCTTCTGGCCCAGATCGACTACCAGGGTCAGAGGCCGCGTCAGAGGATATTGGCCGGTGAGAATCGTCTGATCATCGCTGGGGACAGCCGTCCCGGCGGCCATGAGTTGCAGAGCTTTCACCCCTTCCGCTTTGGAGCGTATGCCGCAAATGGCGATCGCCAATGGGTCCTCGCGGACGACTTCCAAGACTTGGGCATTCGAGACATGCTCCGAGACTCCGGGACGCATCTCTGCCGACTTGAACACGAAATTTGCCAGGAAATCCTGGGTGCCGCTGTTGGGGACGCGCGACACAATGTGGATCGGCTGAGAAGCCCACGAGCCGGGAGCGCCGAGCAATCCCCAGGTCAGCCCGGGTGGACCATCCATGGTGAAGACTTGTCGGAGTTGCTCGCCGGAAATGGATTGCACAGGATTCTGAGCATGCACGAACACACCCAGCGCCTCGCGGGCGACCACAAACGCGTGGGGAGCATTTAGGCCTCGCTGCTTGAGCTCAGCCAATTCGGCTTCGGTTACCGGCCGGGCAATCATGCCTACACCATCGGGATCCTGCTGCAACCGATCGAAGGTCTCCTGGTACCCCGTGCCGGTGATTTCCACGCGCACGTTGGGATGGAATTTCTTAAAACCTCCAGCCCAACCATGGGCCAGCGCGTCCATGCTGGTTGATCCGTAGACCCGCACCGTGCCACGGACTTCGCGGGTGGGACGGTAGGGATCGATCGTCTGCAGCAGTGCGGTCAATTGCTCGACCGACGTCTGGTTCGTTGGCTGGCACCACGCGGTTTGCCACGTCCCAATCGAGGTTGCAGCGAGGACAGCCCACGCGAAGAAACTTTGCCGGCACTTATCCATGTATCCCACTCCCTTGAGGTGCTACCAAACCGATCCGGTCGGATTCTACAGCAAACCGGTGCATCAGATCGATTCCGATTTTGGCATTTTTCTGAGAGGGATGCGAATCCCTGAGCCGAGACTGGGGTGCTAGCATTGGGCTCAGGGGTCGGGGCGGCGGTTGACGACCCGACGGGAGAAGCGAGGAGATGCAAAGGCGGGAGGCGAGTGGGGGAAAGGGGCAGGCAGAAAA
>RFIQ01000380.1 GCA_003695565.1 Planctomycetota bacterium
GGGGTGGCTCGTTCTCCGATACCGCAACACGTCACGGCAATAGGTAACGGTAACACGTCACAAACAAGTCAGAGTATCGAAACATCAGTCAGAATTCTCCAGACGGAAAGAGGAACCCATGAGCATTATCGAAGCCGTCCACGGGCGGCAAATCCTGGACAGCCGCGGCAACCCGACGGTAGAGGTAGAGGTCCAATTGATGGACGGAGCGCACGGCCGTGCCGCCGTGCCCAGCGGAGCCAGCACGGGAGCCCATGAGGCCTGGGAGCTGCGCGACGGGGACGCCAACGTGTACTTGGGCAAGGGTGTGTTGAAGGCGGTGGAAAACGTCAACACCGAGATCGAAGACGCTCTGGTCGGTTTGGATGCTGTCAACCAGCGTGAAATCGATCGGGTGCTGCTCGAACTCGATGGCACGCCGAACAAGAAACGCTTGGGGGCGAACGCCATCCTGGGGGCTTCCTTGGCCGTGGCCAAAGCGGCAGCCCACAGCGTCGAACTTCCGCTCTATCGATACTTGGGCGGCGCTGCAGCTCACATTCTGCCTGCCCCGATGATGAATATCGTCAACGGCGGCCAGCACGCCGACAACTCGGTCGACGTGCAAGAGTTCATGGTCATGCCGCTGGGGTTCGATTCGTTCAGCGATGCGTTGCGGGCGGGCGTCGAGACCTTTCACCACCTGAAAAAGGTGTTGCACGCCCGCGGCCTGAATACGGCCGTGGGAGACGAGGGTGGGTTCGCTCCCGACCTGGGCAGCAACCAGGAAGCACTGGATCTGATCATGGAGGCGATCGAGAAAGCCGGTTACCGGGCCGGGGAACAGATCTTCATCGCCCTCGATGTGGCAGCCACCGAATTTTATAACGCCGACAAAAAGGTCTATGCCATCGACGGCAAGGAACTTTCTGGAGCCGAGATGGTCGATTTCCTGGCCGATTGGGTGTCCAAGTACCCGATCTGTTCGATCGAGGATGGATGTTCTGAGGATGACTGGGAAACCTGGAAGTTGCTGACGGACAAACTTGGCAATCGAGTGCAGTTGGTCGGCGACGATCTGTTCGTCACCAATGTCGAACGCTTGCAACGAGGAATCGACCAGGGGATCGCCAACAGCATTCTGATCAAGGTCAATCAAATTGGGACCTTGACCGAGACCATCGATGCGATCCAGTTGGCTGCTCGCAACGGGTACACATCGATATCCAGCCACCGCAGCGGTGAAACCGAGGATGCGACCATCGCGGATCTGGCCGTCGGATTGTCGACGGGACAGATCAAGACGGGGTCGGCATCGCGCAGCGATCGCATGGCCAAGTACAACCAATTGCTGCGCATCGAAGAGCAACTGGGTGAGACGGCCGTGTATGGTGGCCCCCTGTTCCCCCGACGCGGCTAATCCATGTACTCCCTGCCAGCCAACCTGCGGGCCAGCGCGTTACAATGACAACGAGCCACCGGCGGCGCGACGCCGCCGGTGGGCGCTGGAACCCACGTGGCGAGGGATGCGGGAGCCTGCACATGGAGTACAACGAAGAACAGTGGGCAGCGATCACCGCCGATCAACGCTACCTGATGGTGTTGGCCGGTGCCGGAACGGGAAAGACTCGGACGATCATCGGCCGAGCAGCCCATTTGATCGAGTCCGGAGTGGATCCCAAACGCATCGCCGTCGTTTCGTTTACTCGCCGGGCTGCTGCCGAGATTACCGAGCGGTTGCGGCACGCGGTGGGAGACCGCGGGCGGCGAGTCGTCACCGGGACCTTCCACCACCTCTGTTTGCGCAACATGCGAGCGCGTCCCCGAGCATTCGGCTTCGACGGGATGACGATTCTCGATCGCGACGACCAGGTGCAATTGCTGCGCCTGATTCGCAGCCGCCTGGTCGAAAAGAACTCCAAGTTCCCGCAAGCCGCCGAGCTGTTGAACTACCTGTCCTATGCTCGGAACACCAACCAGAGTCCGCGCGAGTACCTGATCAAGTTCACCGACATGTCCGAGCAGTGGGTGGACCTGGCGGAGCAAGTGTTCCAGGCCTACAAACAACGCAAGCAGGCCGGTGGATACCTGGACTACGACGATATCCTGCACCGCTTTGCCGAAGTGCTGCGCGCCGACGAACGCGTTCGCGAAATGGTGTGCCGTGAGCTCGACCACCTGTTGGTCGACGAAATGCAGGACACCAATCCGCTGCAGTGGTTGATCCTGGAGAGCTACGCGCAGCACGCCAGCCTGTTCTGTGTGGGCGATGACGCCCAAAGCATCTACGCGTTCCGTGGGGCCGACTTCCAGAATGTGCACTCCTTTGAAAAACGGCTGCCGGGGGCTCGGACGCTCAAGCTCACGTTGAATTACCGCTCGACCCAGCCGATCTTGGATGTAGCGAACTGGTTGCTCGATGCCTCCCCCCTCCCCTACCGGAAACGGTTGCGGGCCGTGCGCCCGGGGAACGTCAAGCCGCGATTCCTGCAATTCGATTCCGATCTGGATCAAGCCGAATGGGTGGCCAAAGCCATCCAGAACCGTCGTCAGGGGGGCGCCAAGTGGTCGGACCACATGATATTGTGTCGCACCGCCTGGACGGCCCGCCCGATGGAAGCCGCTTTGATCGAACGCAATATCCCCTACCGTTTCATCGGTGGACTGGGATTGCTGCAGGTGGCCCATGTCCGCGATGTTCTGTCCGCCATCCGCATCGTCGTCAATCCTCGCGACGAACTGGCTTGGATGCGTTACTTGACGTTGTTCCCAGGGATCGGGGACGTGACGGCAGGACGATTTGCGGGCAAGGTCGAGAATGTCGAATCGGTGGAGCAATCCCTGGAGATGGTGTCGCAGGACTTCGCCAAACACTCGCACGTGCATGCCATCCTGGTCCGGGTGGCCAAGAAAGCGGCCAGACCCGCACAGGCCATCCGCACGGCCGTGAAGGGGTTGGAATCGACGTTGGAGGCCAGCTACGATGACTGGGAACGCCGGACCAAGGACTTGGACTTGCTGGAACGGTTGGCTGCCAAACACGAATCGTTGCGCGAGTTTCTCGAGACCTATACCCTTGATCCCGTCTCGGTGGCAGAACCGGAGGAGGAGGACGATGATGGCGTGGTGACGCTGATCACCGTGCACAGCGCCAAGGGGACGGAAAGTCCCGTGTGTTTTGTGATCTCGGCGCAAGCGGGCAGTTACCCGCATTCCCGCAGCGTGGGAGACCGCGATGCGGAAGAAGAAGAGCGGCGTGTGCTGTATGTAGCGCTGACGCGGGCCCGGGATGAACTGTACATTACGCGTCATCCGCCGTCGGGCTTCAACCAAGGGTACTGGCGCGGGATGATGTCCACGCCGGATTTTGTCGAGGACATGCCCCTGCACCTGGTCGATTACGGCGAATTCGCCACGCCCATCTACCAGCCCTCGGAAGATGATGTCATTCGCTGATCCAGCGCGTCCAGCCAACGCATCGTTTCCGCGTGCAGGTCCTGCAACGACGATTCATGGGGAAACCGGGCGGCCAGGCGACAGGCCCGCGCTCGCACATGGGCGACCATCTCGGTGGCGGCGATAGCATGCTCGCCCAACGTCATCCGAAACGCTTCCACCAGTTCCTCATACTCGCGACGTGCCGCTGCCAAAGGCTGGTTCATCGATGGTTGCATAGTCAGGTCCTCCCGAGATCCAGGCTAATTGCTGGCCCGGTCGACTCAAGTTCTGCCGCGGCAACATCCGCCCGCCCCCGCCTGGTCCGCTCGGCGCATGCCGGTCGTAGGGTTTGAACCGGTTTGCCGAGCGCTGCCACAGCACCGCCGCTGCCCCAGTACAGCCGCTGCCACAGCACCGTCATGCGGGATGACGAGGTGGCAGATCTTCCGCCGATTAAACGGATCGCCGACCGGAGAAATAGAACAAACTCCCCACCAGCAGTACAATCCCCAGGAC
>RFIQ01000381.1 GCA_003695565.1 Planctomycetota bacterium
CGTGCCGCAAGCCGAGTCGCGCGGCGGCTTCGGCGACGCGGTCCGGTTCGTCTCCTTCCAACGCTTCGGGCTTGCCGCGGGCGACCGCGCAAAAACCGCAGGGACGCGTGCAGACGTTTCCCAGAATCATGAACGTGGCCGTCTTCTGCGAGTAGCATTCCATGCGATTGGGGCATTTGGCGTTGTCGCAGACCGTCTCCAATCGCAGTTCGTCCAGCAATCCAGCGGTAAAGTTGTTGAAATTCCCGCGGGGCAGCTCGCGACGCAACCAGGGTGGCAGACGCCGCGCAGGCCGCGCGCCAGCCAGCTCTGCACTCCCGCCGCATCCACGGGTGGTCGACGCGGCTTCAGGATCGACCTGGGAATCCGCGATTGCGTCGGAAGGGAGGACGGGAAGTTGCAATTTCATGGGGGGAAACCCGCCGGCGTCGTGTTGTGAAAGACCTGACCAACGGTAGCATTGTAGACGATCGGAGGTCTCTGGCGAGCCTAAATCCCGGTGGAGAGCCCCCGCGGGGTGGGGATGGCCGCTGTGCCGATCCGCCCCGAGCGAGTGTGGTTGGACCAAGGCGGTCGGCACGGGGAGCAAACCAGACGTGACGTGAGGAGGGAGCGGTGGGGAAAAAGTCGAAAAAGGACAAAGCGGCGGCCAAAGCTGGCAAGGGATCTGGCGGTCCCACCATCAAGATGATTGTCGAGAACCGCAAAGCCCGCCATCGCTACCAGATTCTGGACCGCATCGAATGCGGTATCATTTTGAGAGGCAGTGAGGTCAAGAGCCTGCGTTTGGGGAAATGCCAACTCGACGAGGCTTACGGGCGTATCAAGGATGGCCGCTTGTGGCTCGTCGGTTGCGATATCGCCGAGTATCCGCAGGCCACCCATTGGAATCATGAACCGAAACGTCCCCGGGAATTGCTGGTGCATCGTCGCGAGATGGGCCGGTTCGTGAACAAGGCCAAGGAAAAAGGGCTGACCCTGGTCCCTCTGCGGTTGTATTTCAATGAACGCGGTATTGCCAAGTGCGAGATGGCGCTGTGCAAGGGGCTGAAGTTGTACGACAAGCGCGAGAAGTTGAAGCAGGCCGATGCGCGGCGCGAGATGGACCGTGCGGCCAAACGCGGCCGGTGACGGGGCAATTGTTTCCCCGGCCGTAATCCAGGAAGCTCTTTCCAGAAAGTCTTGAATGCCATGTTGGAAGTCCACGGATTGCACAAGTCATTCTTGTTGCCCGACCGTACCCGCATGCCCGTGTTGGAAATATCCGAGTTGGTGGTGCCGGCCGGGGAACAAGCGGTATTGATCGGCGAGAGCGGTTGCGGGAAGACCACGCTGCTGCACTGCATAGCGGGCATCACCGCAGCCGACGCCGGGTCGATCAAGATCGATGGGATCGAGATCACGCGGCTGAGCGAGTCGGGGAGGGATCGGGTCCGGGCCAGCAAGATCGGCTACGTCTTTCAAACCTTCAATTTGCTGGCCGGATTCACGGCATTGGAGAACGTCCGATTGGGCATGACGTTCGCCAGCGGGGCGAAAGATCGTCAACGGGCGGTCGCCATGCTGGAACGCGTCGGCTTGGGGGATCGCTTGCACCACAAACCATCCGCCCTGTCGGTCGGCCAGCAGCAGCGCGTGGCGGTCGCCCGGGCGCTGGTGAATCGCCCCAAATTGCTGCTGGCGGACGAACCGACGGCCAATGTCGATCCGGCCAACCAGCAGAAGATCATCGATCTGATCCGCGAGTGCTGCGACGAAAACCGCATTGCACTGTTGATGGTGACGCATTCGATGCATGTCGCCGAGCAGTTCGAGCGGGTCATCCGGCTCGAGGAGATCAATCACGCCGTGCGCGATGTGCTGCTGGAGTCCGCCGAATAGCTTGGTGCATTGTGTTGTAATTGATGGCGGTCGCCGGTGAAGCATCCGCTGCGGGACAGCATCGAACGGGCATGGCGTAGGACGCAACATTACTCGAAGAAATTTTGCCGACATGAATCTAATCACGATCGCTTTTCGGAATATGCAACAGCGGGGCCTGGCTTCTGCGCTGACGATGATCAGCATGGCGTTGGGAGTGGCCTTGGTAGTGGTCGTGCTGAGCATCAGTTGGATCATCAAGGAATCGTTCGATCGCAATAGCAATGTGGGCTATCACCTGATCGTGGGCGCGAAGGGAGGGGCTCTGCAGTTGGCTTTGAACACGGTGTTCTACTTGAGCCAACCGATCGAAGTGATTCCGTATGAGGAGTATCTGGAGTTCCTGCCGGGGGACGACGGTCGACCGAATGAGATCAAGCGGGTGGGCGGATGGATCGCTGAGCCGGAGCGAAAAGGCATTTTCAGCAGTTACACCCGCGGTGGTTTCGCCATCCCCGTTTGCTTGGGGGATTATGTCGGCCGTTTTCGCGTCGTGGCTACCAAACCGGAGTTCTTCGAGAAACTACGGTACGGCAAAGCCGCCGATCAGGAGTATCGGTTCGAATCCGGTAGGAATTTTCAAGTTTATTCGCCCGAGCACGGCTATTTCGAAGCCGTGGTGGGCAGTCGTGTG
The DNA here is from genome assembly GCA_003695565.1 of Planctomycetota bacterium. Lineage (GTDB taxonomy): Bacteria > Planctomycetota > Planctomycetia > Pirellulales > Pirellulaceae > Aureliella. The sequence continues at coordinate 2,555 of RFIQ01000381.1, forward strand.
GCCAGGGAGATGGGCATCAGCGTGGGGGATACCGTCAAGACCACGCACGGTGATCCGGAGGGTGAGGGGCACGGCCAGCCCTTTACGGTGGTGGGAGTTCTGGCACCGACGGGAACACCCAACGACCGTGCCGTGTTCATCAATCTGGAGGGTTTTTATTTGATCGACGGGCACGCGCGGGCTTTCGAGGATGAAGCGCATCCCGATGCCGAGAAGGTGTATGTCGAGCCGGAACTGCCGCCGGGGCAACCTCCGCCGCTGCCGCTGGAGAAGCGGGATTTGACAGCCGTGCTGGTCAAGGCTGGTCAACCCATGTTCGCCGTGCACATGGCGCGGCCGATCAATAAACGATTGCGTACGCAGGCGGTCAGCCCCGTCAAGGAGGTGACCAACATGCTGGAGATGTTCGTCGACCCGGTGCGCAACGCCTTGCTGGCGGTGACGATCGTGGTCTGTTTGGTCAGCGCGGTGAGTATTCTGGTGAGTATTTACAATTCGATGAATGAGCGGCGGCGGGATATCGCCGTGATGCGGGCACTGGGAGCGCGGCGCGACGTGGTGCTGATGATCGTGTTGTTGGAGTCGATGCTGATCGCCTTCAGTGGCGGTGCACTGGGTTGGGTGGCCGGTCACGGCCTGGCCGCTTTGGCCAGTCCCCTGGTCGAACAACGTACGGGAATTCAAATCGGTTTCCTGAGTTCCATCACTTGGGTCGAGCTGACTCTGGTTCCAGGAATCGTTATACTGGCAACCATCGCCGGCATCGTGCCCGCCTTGGCAGCCTACCGCACGGATGTTTCACGGCATCTGACCTGATGTGTTCCCGCACGGCCCGCCCGGACCGAAAGGGTCGGTCAGGCACGCGCCGAGCGACCGCATCCGGTAACACCAATTCCTTAGCGACGAGCCCGTAGACCGCCGTGCCCTCCCCTGCCCCGCCAGCGACGGTGTTTTCCTGGAACCGATGGAGATCGGCCGCGTCGGCCGGTGGCAAGGGAGACGGCGGAAGCGGCGGCGATGCGCGTGGCCTGTTACCGCAGGATCGGTTTCGCCTGCCGGAGATTCTCTATCGGTACCCGCTGGTGTGGGCGGCCCTGTTGGCGATCTCCAGCGGTCGCCTGGCGTGGCATTTCCAGTTGACGCATCCGACCGCATTGTGGCTCTGCGCTGGCACCGCCGTTGCCGCCGTAGTGGCTTCGATGCGATGGGCATCCCGGCCGCGATTCTCGATGGGATGTGCTGCCGTGGCGATCGCGGCATTTGGGGCGTGGTATGGTGGACGATCGGTTCCGCCCTCGAGCGATGATCTGTCCCGCTGGGCTAGCAGGGGTGCCACGCCGGTTGCCATGCGCGGTGTCGTCGCGGGGGCCGCGCAGTGGCGGCCGAATCCCAATTACCGGGACGGTGACGAGCCCGGGTCGGCATGGGTGACCGAGTGGGATTTCCTGTGCACAGCGTTGCAAGACGGTGGGAAGTGGTCCTCCGCAGCGGGGCGGCTGTCGATTCGCTGCGTGGGGCGGGTCACGGCGATCCTGCCTGGTGACAGGTTGCAAGTGCATGGTGATTTGAGCCGCATCGATCCGCCGACCAATCCCGGCGGATTCGATTTCGCCGCCTACAACCGTCGCCAGGGCAAATTCACGCGGTTGCGCGCCGACTCGCCCTCGCAATTCTCGCGGCTGGGGGTGGATTCGAGATGGTGGTGGTCGCGGCAGCGAGCGCGTGTGGTTCGGTGGGTCGACCAGAATCTGCACCGTCGCGTGATCTGGCAACAGGCGCCGTTGGCTGCGGCCCTGGTCATCGGCCAGCGTCAGCAAGTCGATTGGGAAGATCAACAGGAGTTGATGGCGACGGGCACCTTGCACATGCTGGCAATCAGTGGCATGCATGTCGAGATCGTAGCTTGGGCGGTACTGGTCGCCTGCACGCTGATGCGTTTGGAGGGGAGCGGCCGATTTGCATTGATCGCAACGATTTGTCTGTTCTACGCCCTGCTGGCCGACGCCAAACCGCCGGTGGTACGCGCGGTCGTGCTGGTGATCGCATTCGAGTATGCGCGGTTGTTGGGCCGGCGCACGCGGTTGTCGAACTTGTTGGGGCTGGCGGCACTCTTGCTGTTTCTCATGCGCGTCACGTATGTCGACGAGGTGGGTGTGCAGTTGTCGTTTCTGGCGGTGGCTGCCATCGGTGTATTCGTTCTTACGCCCGGCGACGCCGTCTTGCGGTGGTTGCCCGCTCCGGTGCTGGCTCCGGCAGCAGATCGATCGCTGCTTCGCAGTCTCGGCCGACAGGTGGGCTCGGCGGCGCAGTCGATGTTGCGGCTAAGTTTTTGGGTTTGGCTGGTCACCTGCCCCTTGGTCTGGACCCACTTCCATGTGTTGGCCCCCATCGCGATCCCATTGAACGTGTTGGTGGCCCTGCCGTTGGCCTTGAGTCTGATTGCCGGTCTGTTGACCGGCGTGCTGGGGTGGTGTCCGATCGTGGCCCACGCCAGCGGCGCCGTGTGCGGCAGCGGGTTGTGGGCGATCGGCCAGTTGGTTGCTGCGGCAGCGGACATCCCGGGGGGACATTGGTGGTTGCCCGCGCCGCCGCTGTGGTGGACTCTGGTGTTCTACGCGGTAATCGTAGTGCATTTGCTTGTTCGTGGGACGCGCGGTCGACGCGAGCTGGCCATCGGTTTGGTTGCTTGGGTGTGCCTGGGAGCCGGTCTGTTCGCGTGGGGGCCGCGCGGGTTTTGGGGAGGGAAGAACCCGTTGAGCAGCGAATCTCCCGGGGCGTGCAATGTGACATTTCTCGACGTCGGACACGGCACCGCGGTAGTGATAGAGAAACCCGATGGCGGCGTGTGGCTGTACGACGCGGGGCGGTTGGGTGCGGCCGGGCAAAGCTATCGGGACATCGCCGCGGCGCTCTGGGCGATGCACGTGGCCCGCATCGAACGGGTGATCATCTCGCACGCGGATGCCGACCATTACAATGCCGTTGTCGGACTGGCTGATCGGTTCGTCATCGCCCATGTTTCGAGCACGCCGCAGTTCTGGGAAAGTTCAGATCCTTGGGTGCGCCAGGTGCATACCGCACTGGACAAACGAGCGATTCCCCGGGACACGTGGTGGGCGGGTACGCAAGGTGGCGTGTCGGATGACTTCCGCTGGCGCGTACTCCATCCGCCCGCGCACTTCGACCCAGCCAACGACAATGCCGCCAGCTTGTGTTTGTTGCTGGAGAGTCGGAACAAACGCGTATTGCTTCCCGGTGACCTGGAGGGGGACGGTCTGCTGGAGTTGATCGAACTGCCGCCCCGGCCGTGCCACGTGTTGATGGCGCCGCACCACGGAAGCCTCACCGTCGATCCACGGCCACTGATCCAGTGGTGCCAACCCGACTGGATCGTCATCAGCGGAGGACATCGGGCGGGCCGAGCCGAAGTCGCACGCCACTACCGGGGCGCTCGACATGGGTTGGCTGTGACATTCTCGGACGGCGCGACGCGGTGCCAGATCGACCCCAACGGAAAGCTCCATGTGCGGCATTGGGCGACGGGCGGCTGGCGGCCGCTACCGAGCGAGGGATCTTCGCTGCCACCGCAATGAGCAACGGCCCGGTCCGCAGGCATCACTTCCACGAGCGGTAGCGATTGATGGTGCGGCCGCCAGGGACTGGCGGTCAACACTCAAGCCGGGATATCACTTCCACGGGAAAAAGCGGTTGATGGTGCGGCGGTACCGCGCCGCCAGGTGTCGGTCACGGATCGACCGTGTCAACGGCTAGCCGTCACGCTGTAGATCTTCGATGTGGCTCTTGAGTTGACTGCGCGCCCGGGACAATCGGCTGCGGACTGTACCAAGGTTGATATCCAGAATCTCGGCGATCTGTTCATAGGAAAAATCCTCCATTTCGCGGAGAACCAGTATCTTTCGATGTTCCTCGGACAGACGTCCCAGGGCGCGATGGACCAGGGCCATGCGCTCCTGACGCATCAGCGGCTCATCGGGAGATTCGTGCCCGTCCTCCGGGTCGCTCCCTGTGACTTCCCGATTCTGTTCGAGCGAGATTTCTCCCCGGCGTTTGCGGCGGCGACTGAGTGCGTTATTGAAAGCAATGCGATAGAGCCAGGTGTAGAACTGGCTGTTCCCCTGGAATGTATGCAGCTTGACATACGCTTGAACAAAGGACTCTTGTACGACATCCTCCGCCTCGTCGTACGAGCCGATGACGTGGACCATGGCCGCCAACAGGCGATGCTGAAAACGCTCCACCAATTGACCGTAACAGTCGGAGTCGCCGTTCAGCGCGTGTTCGATCAGCTCAGTCTCAGACTTCACTCGGGGCTTGCTCACAGCGCAAATAGAGAGGTAGCGATTGGTCGAAGGCCGGTCGATTCCCCAGCCTGACCGCATTCCTTTCGGTGCAAAGGGATGTTCAACCCGCAGGCTGGTGATTCGGCTGGATTCCAATTGCGGAAGATGGAGAGCGGACTGCGGGCTGAACTTACTTGTCTATGGTGGTGCTGAGGGGAAGAAAAGTCAAACCCGCCAGAGACGGCGAATCCCCACCACAGGAGCGGAGGTAGGGATCGTGACGGTTGTCCGGCTTCGGGCCCTCGGTTCGCGGAAGCACCAACAAGAAAACCTCCACCCGTCACCAGGTGGAGGTTGCCATGATCAGGAGGTCTGCTCGCCGATCGACCCAGGGTGGATGTCGCGGGAGCAAACGCGAAGCACTTGATTGAGAATACTTACTC
>RFIQ01000382.1 GCA_003695565.1 Planctomycetota bacterium
ACGTTACTGGCGAGAAAGGGCAATCCCGTCACGACGGTGACCGATACGCGCGATCCCGACCAGCGGCTGATTTGGGTCGTCCAAGACGATCCCGAGAATCCTGGAAAGAAGATGATCAGCCTGACCACGCGGGCGGCCGCCACGGAAGCGGGCATTCCGCTGCCTGAAGAATTCGCCCCCGCTGCTCCCTGATTCCGCCAGGCGAGGTGCAATCGATTCCGCCGCACCATGACGCAATCGGCACAAGCGGAATATTCGGTGCGCTGATTGCGACCCGCTCGACCGCGCGGCGCAAAAGCGTCCGCTCGACACGGGTAATTGCCGACGAAGTACGTAGAGAAACCCAGCGACGATTCCAGGAAGGAAGCGTGCGGACCGACGTCGGCCAGGAGGGATTTGATGGCTATGCGAATACTGATGGGGCTTGGCATTGTCTCAGTCTTGGGCATGCCAGCCGCGGGACAGCAACCAGCCTCGGCGTGGAACCGACTGGGGCGCTGGCTCGGCTATGGCTACAGTTATCAGGGGTACCAGAGCTGTACTGGTGCGAGCCGTTGTGGCGGGTGCAACGATTGTAGTGCTGCTAAGTGGGGGCCAGCTATCTATCCCCCTGCTACCTTCACGACAACGCCGCCGAGTGTTCCAACAACGCCCTATCCGGCCTATTCTCAGGTCTCGCCTCCAAGCGGATCTCCTCAGGGAGCTGATCAGCATTCGCGCCCGGATACCGGAGCGCCCGCTCCGCGCCCGGCGACCGGATACGGCTATTCCAATCAACCCGGTGCCGCACAGGCGGCTGTCGATGGGGTCGCAACTGTCTCTCCTACTGCTCCCGTTGCGACCCCGCCGGCCGGTCCGCAATCGAGGCAGCCCCAGCACCCACTGCCGACCTTGGAAGAAGTGCTAGAACCGAGTCCCAGTGACCGCGCCCCGCAATCGCCACCGGTAGGCGGAAACGAACCTACGCCGGCGGCTCAACCGCAATCGCTGCCCCCACCAACACCGTCCAATAGCGATTCGCTGTTGAAACTAAAGACGGGCGATCCGGAGCTGGATCGGCTGCTGGGTCTGTAGCTCCCGGGCCGCGACCGGTCGGAGGTATGCGCCGTTGAGAGTAGGTGAGTTGCGGGTGTACCGTCCGCATGCATCAACCGCCGGCCCGCAGCCGCCGATAACCTGGTTTCCCACCGGAACGGTGCTGGCAACTTGTTCCCACCGGAACGGTGCTGGCAACTTGAAGGCCCGTGCGCTGGCGCATAGCCTTCGCGCATCGGCGATCGCATGCACAATCTGTATCACACCGGGCAGCGGATCGGCGGGACCAGCCGTGCTACCCCAGCACGCAACTGCTGAAGGACCGGACGCCCGTGAGCACTGCCAAGGATGTGCTCATTTTCAATTGGATTCGCAACAACTTGAGCAAACGAGGGCCCTCATGCTACAACGCACTTTGGTATTGTTGAAACCCGATTGTGTTCAACGGCGACTGATCGGTCAGATCATCAGCCGGTTCGAAAACAAGGGACTGAACATCGTGGCCATGAAGATGCTGCGGGTCACCCCTGAGCTGGCTAGACAGCATTATGCCGAGCACGTCGACAAGCCCTTCTACCGGAGCTTGGAAGACTTCATCACTTCCGCCCCCATCGTGGCTATGGCCATCGAGGGATTGGACGCTATCCGCGTCGTGCGCGATATGTTGGGCGCCACCAATGGACTGAATGCTGCGGCGGGCACCATCCGCGGCGATTACTCGAGTTCCCGCCAAATGAACCTGGTGCATGCCTCCGATGGGCCGGAAAGCGCAGTTCGTGAGCTGCAATTGTATTTTTCGGCAAACGAATTCTGCGACTACGATCCGTTGTTGACACCAGCCATGCGCGCGGCCGACGAGGCGTGAGCGTCCCAGGCGGCGAAACCTGCATCCGGCTCAATTGCCGTTGGGACTCGCCGGGCTCAGAATAAGAACAGAGGCCCGCGGAAGGACATTGTCACCCCCTGGCCTCCATCGCCACTGCACGGGGGACGCATGAAGATCGAAACCGATGCGCAGGCGCTGGTCATCCACGCGCCTGCCAAAGTGAATCTGTATCTGCGCGTCTGTGGCAAGCGCCCGGATGGATACCACGAGATCGAGACGTTGATGTGTCCTATCGCGTGGACGGATACCGTTCGCATCGCGCCCGCACCCCACTCGCGGATCGACTTCCACCTCGTTTCCCCCGCGCCTGGCCCATCGGATAATCCGTTCAACCGCGGAGATGGAACAGGAGTGAAATCCGTGCCACGCGGCGCGGACAATCTAGTGGTGCGCGCGGCCGAACTGGTGCGGGAGCTGACCGGCGTCACCCAGGGTTGCGAAATTCATCTGCATAAGCGCATCCCTCCCATGGCCGGGCTAGGGGGTGGGAGCAGCGATGCAGCGGCCACCGTCGTCGGTTGCATGGCCTTATGGAATATATGGGATCGATCATTGGCGACCGAAATCTGCACTCGATTGGGCAGTGACGTACCGTTCTTCCTAGGTGACCGGCACCACATCAGTTGGGCCTGGGCCACGGGACGCGGCGAGAAGGTAGACGTTCTCCACTCGGTTCCACGGCTGCATTTCAACGTCACAATTCCGCCGCTAGGATGTGCAACGGCGGAAGTCTACGCCGCGCTGCAAGGCACCTCCAGCAGCGATGATGCTGGCAAAATCTTCGACGCTTGTGAAAATGGGCAATATCATAAGATTGGCGCCGCATTGCGAAATGATCTACAATTTGCAGCAAGCAAGATCAATCCGTGGATTCGGCGTCAGTTGGATCTGCTTAAACAATCCGGTGTGCGGTATTGCCAAATGACCGGCAGCGGGTCGAGTTGTTTTGGATTAATCGACGACGATCAACAGAGGGTTCGATTGCGGGAACTAGCTGCGCAACACGAATTAGACATCTTGGACGTTCCCGCCTGGCAGGCAGACTCTGTTGAAAAACAATTGCAACGTGTTTGATCACGAGGAGAGCATGGAAATCGCCGTTTGACGCTGGTGCGGGAGCCGACCAGCGGTAGCCGGCCCACACCCGAAGCACCTCACGGGACGTGACTGGCATGGAAGCTGGGACGTCGCGCGAGACCGAGTCGGATGGCGTTTTTTCAACTGCTTCTCACCAAATAACCATGTCGGTTCCCATCGCCCCATGTCCCGCCACATGGGTGGCATGGGACCACAGGATTGCTGGCAATTTTGGCTTGATGCCGAGAATTCCGGGGCGAGCGACTGCCGGAACGCATACGATTTAGTGCGCAGCGCATTCTCAACTTCGCACGAGCATGCGGCAATTCGCCAAGGATTCGGTGGCATCGAGGGCCGTTTAGGTTGGATCGGGACCGTGCATTGAGCCAGCCAAAGTAACGAACCACTGCCCGGCGCGATGGCGGTGGTGGATGGACGAGCATCGCAATTCCGGCGCAACAGCAAGGGAGCGTGCAGCATGGAGATCACCGAAGTCCGCATCAAGCTCATGGACGATTCGGAAGACCGACTTCGAGCCTTCTGTTCGATTACATTCGACCACTGTTTCGTGGTCCGCGACCTGAAGATCATCGAGGGCACAAGTGGTCCATTCGTGGCCATGCCCAGCCGCAAGCTCACGTTTCGATGCAACCGTTGTGGTGCCAAGAACCATATCCGCAGCAACTATTGCAACAACTGCGGTAGCAGATTGCGGGATCGCCGCAGTAGCAGCGACGATGAGTCTCCGTCGAAGCTATACGCCGACGTCGCCCACCCCATCAACCAAGAGTGCCGCGACATGATTCAAGAGGCCGTGATTCGCGAGTACACGGCGGAACTAGAACGTGCCAAACAGCCCGGGTACGTTTCACGATACGACGACTCCTACGAATCACAATCGTCGGACTCGGCCAGGCCCAGTGGACACGTCCCCAAGCCGCATCTGAAGGCGACGCCGGCCGCCGATTCGTCGCCGGCCCGGTCGGCAGGTCGCGACCAGCAGCCACCGCTGGACTCTGCTGCCGACAACCCCGAATCACGTTCCGATTGAGGGGGTGCTGGGCCCGTCTGTCAGCCGAGTTGAATCGTTAGCTGCGCAGCATGCTGGCGGCTTGTCGTGCTGGGCATCAGGAGCTGGGGGGAACGGTGTCAGCCATCGATGTGATCAATCCCAGTGCTGCCCATGCCGTTCCCCAATATGAGGCGGTTTCTTGGGGCCGATCCTTCTTCTTCGCTTTGGTCCCGGGAACCTGCCAGGTGCCATCGGGTTGTTGAGTGGATACCAAGAAGTGCTGCGCCCGCCGGATCGCTTCCGACGACGTAGAAGCGGTCCGAGCCAGGGCGTACAGGGCCATTCCGGTTGCCAATGCATCGCTGGCCTCGGCATGCAGCCAGCCCCACCCTCCGTCGGCACGCTGCAGCGCGAGCAAGCGGGAACGCACCGTTTCGCGCCAGTCCGAGTCGTCCACCGCGTCGGCTAGCAAGAGGGCCGTGACAAACCATTCGGTGCTCTGGGGTGGGGCCGAATACGCCTGCACGGCTTGCACGGCCCGCCCGACAGTGGGGGCGAATTGCTCCGAACCGTTGGATGCGGCCAGGGCCAGGGCCAACCACATGGTGGATACCAATCGCGTTTCTTCCGCCGGCCGTTTTTGTGCAGGCAATTGACCTCCGGGCGACCAACATCCGTCCTCTTCCTGAGACTCGGCAATCATCCTCCGCCAATCCATGGCCAGGTCCGCATCCAACACCGACCGCACCTGGTCAGCCATTAATAACTGTGCGATCCCCTCTTTGTTCTTTGCTGCGGCGGAAACGCCTTGCGGATCGAGAGCGAGGCTCGATTCGACCGCCCACCGGACGACTTGCGGTAAGTCAACAGGTACGCTGAACCCGCGATCTTCGGCCGCCCCCAACGTCCAAACCATGTTCCCCACACGATGGCACGACACGCAGTTCTTCTCATCGATCCACCACTGCCCCCGCTCGGCAACTGCCGGCAGCGCCCGCTGGACTGCCACTTGGATCCGATCAGGTTCCCGCGCTGGCTGCGCAGCGTCCACCAGCGGGGCCTGCCCCTGCAAAGAATCCAGCTGGCAACCGATCGCAAACAAACCAACCCATAGGTAGAGGGACGCGCTTCGACAGAGGTAATTCATTTGCTGATCCTTCATCACCTTTCACCACCGACGGGAGTCTGCCCCAGCAGCACGCCAGCCAGCGAGCCACTTCATTTCATTGTAACCCGGGGGCTCAGCCAGTCGATTCGGCTGGCGTTGATTCCAGTTCTGTGGGGAGGTCTCCGATCCACCGGTCGATGACTGCCGCCCCACAACTGTCACTCCACACGTTGACCGCCGTCCGCATCATGTCCAACACGCGATCGACGGCCAGGATGATTCCTTGGAACTCGATCGGCAAATCGACGGCTTGCAAGACGATCGCCATCATCACCAATCCCGCATGCGGAATTCCGGCCGCTCCCACGCTGGCCAGCAAGGCGGTGATGGCCACAGCAATCTGTTGTCCCAGACCGAAACTGGCGCCATAGTACAACTGGCCGATAAACAAGACCGCCACTGCTTCGTACAGGGCCGTACCATCCATGTTGATCGTGGCCCCTAAGGGCAAGACGAAACCACTGGTGCTGTTCCGGACACCAGCCCGCTTTTCAACGCAAGTCAGCGTGAGCGGCAAGGTGGCATTGCTACTGGCGCTACTGAACGCCGTCAGCAGGGCCGGTGCCATCGCCTGGAAAAAGTGCAGCGGATTGCGCCGTGCGAACAGCAGCAGAAGGAGCGGCAAGGTGATTACGGCATGAAACAGCAGTCCGGAAGAAACCGTTATCAGGTACCATCCCAAGGCACGAAAAACGGCAAACCCCTGTGTGGCTGTAACGTAAAACATCAGCAGTGCCACTCCGTACGGAGCCAATTGGATAATGGCCATCGTCAACCGCATCATGACGCCGAACCCATCGTTGGCCAATTGATCGAATCGCCGGAGCGTGGCTCCGCCCACGGACAAAGCACAGATGGAGAACAGGAT
>RFIQ01000383.1 GCA_003695565.1 Planctomycetota bacterium
GGGTGATGGTGCGGTCAATGGATTCAGCGTCAATCGGCAACCAATGGACGTCCGCCGCAGTATCGGGTACATGCCGGACGACTTCGGAGTCTACGACGGCATGAAGGTCTGGGAGTTCTTGGACTTTTTCGCCGTGGCCTACAAGATCGGCCGTACCCAGCGCAAGCAAGTGATCTTGGACGTGTTGGAGTTGCTGGACCTGGCCCACAAACGCGACGATTACGTGAACGGCCTGTCGCGCGGCATGAAGCAACGTTTGTGCCTGGCCAAGACTCTGGTGCACGATCCGCCGGTGCTGATTTTGGATGAACCGACCAGCGGACTGGATCCGCGCGCCCGGATCGAAGTCAAGGCGTTGCTCAAGGAATTGCGACGGATGGGCAAGACGATCTTGATCAGCAGCCACATTCTGTCGGAGTTGGCCGATTGCTGTTCCTCGATCGGAATCATCGAACGCGGCCAATTGCTGCTGAGCGGTCCCATCGGTTCGGTCTACCGCCAAATTCGACGCAACCGCGTGGTCGATATCCGTTTCAACGATAAGGCCGAAGCGGGAGTTTCCATCCTCCGCTCCTGCCCCGAACTGCGCGATATCGATATCGACGGCAATCACGTGATCGTTGAACTCGAAGCCGATGACGAGCGGCTGGCGCAGATTCTGGAACATCTAATTGAAGAGAAGATTCCCGTCCGTTCGTTCCACGACAAAGAACCGACATTGGAGGATGTGTTCATGATGGTGACCAAAGGGCTCGTTTCCTGAACCCCGGTCACCATGGCCGCGGCTGAGTGGTCCCGGTGAACCTGGCCAGGGGCGGTTCGACCGCCGAGGTCAGGCGCCCCCAGGCGGTTTCGATTGGTCGTCCGACCTCCGTGCGGTTGTCTCCTCACCAGCGTCTCTACCTGGCGCGATCTCCGCGGGTTGGGCTCCAGCCCCCGTCTGGGCAGGATCTGGCGGCGCGTCATCCTCCCGCCAGATCGCATCGTCATCGCCGGCGTCCTCCTGCGGGCGACCAGCCAGGTAGTGCTGGCGGAACGCATCGGCCAGTAAAAAAACTCCCGCCACGGCGCCTCCGGCCAGGTAGCCGAAGAAAAAGCCGATGGGACTGAAGCACAAGTTGGCCATCCCCCATCGCAACAACTCCAGCCAGGATCGCGGGCCGGCCACCAAGCCCACGATCAGCGCCGTTGCCAGCCAGGCGATCGGACCACCTACCACCGAGGCCACGCGCGGTTTCTCCCCATGGAACAACACCATCTGGCAGATGGCGATCAGGGTGATGTAGCATCCGACCCCCAAGGCCACATAGGGGAGCGATCCTTCCAGCAATGGTTCCAGCACGCGCAGCAAGGCGAATAACAACGCCCATGCCACGGTGACTGCCAATAGGGTGAACAGATCAAACACGCGCGGCGCTCCATAGGCTTCCCGCTCGAGGATGTCCGTCAGATAGGCCCACCACTTCCCCAGCGAGAGATCAGTTGGATCGCTCGGCAAATTCCTACCCGGAGACGACGCGACCTCCGCCAGGTAGAACGGCAGGATAGGATCGGGCACTACCGGAGGATCGCGCCCCACAACGGGTTTCCCAGGTTCCGCGCCGTCGGTTGTACCGGACGGAATGCCATCCATACCGCTGGGGGTACGACCGGGCGCTGAGTCGCCATCCGACCCGGCTTCGGGTACCGAAGAGGATCGTGGCGCAGCGTTCGAATCGGATGGCCGTTTGTCGTTTCCCACGCTCTGCTCGCAAAAAAATGCTGGGGGATGCTGGACGGTTTCTTTTCCCAGGTATGGGACGGGGGTGTACCGACCGCGTTGGACGAATGGACAACTCGGCTTACAATAGGTCCCAAGGTCGGGGCACGGTGTCGTGCCGCGCGATTGATTGTAGCATCTGGAGTCATTGGCACTAACTTGCGTCCTGTAGTGCCATTGTCCGCGGGAATGTGTGATTTTATGACCAGCTCTGAATCTTCTGAACCACGCAGCGACGAAACGTTGCCCCCTACATCGGCGGACACCGAAGCGACCCAGTCCGACGGGGACAATGCGCACCGGGGGGCTGAGTCCTCTGCCGTTGTTTCCCAGACGTCGGCCGATGAGCACACGTCGGCCGAGGTCGGATCTGCGGATCGGGAGGCAGCGACCGGCCGGGAACCCGCCGCGGACGAGCAACCGTCGGCGTCGATCGCCGGATCGAAACCCTCCGGGGGCGGACCGCTGAGCTTGGAACGCATTCGTCAGTTGCGAAAGAGCCAACAGCGGGCGGCGGGGCAGCAGTCTGCGCCGGCGAAGAAGAAACCTAAATCGTCGTCCCAGCCCCCGCGTGGTCCTCGGGAAGGGGCGCCGGGGGAGTCGGAACCCGCGGCCGCGAAGGCTCCGCCAACCGAGGCCCAGTCCACCGGGGCCACTTCGCCGACTGGCGACCAGGCAACCGTGGTCGAGACCGGGATCATCAAGACGCCGCCGCGCCCAGCCCGGGCACCGAAGGTGGAGGTGCCGTCGCGGCGCAAGCCCTTGCCGCGCGAGCTGGAAGACGAAATCGACTCGGCCATCCAGGGGGCCGACCTGGACACGCTCTTGATCGGCGACGACTTGCTGCAAATCGCCGGGTCCCTGGAAGAGGGGCAGCGAGTCCGCGGCCAGGTGGTCAAGGTGGATGACGAATTCGCCTTCGTGGCTTTGGGGGGGCCGCACGAAGGCATGGTGTCGTTGCTGCAATTCGAAAATCCGCCGGAAGTCGGTGCGCAGATCGACGTCATCATTCGGGGGTATCTGGCCAGCGATGGGATGTACGAGCTGTCGATCCCCGGTTCGGCGGTGGATTTGACCGCTTGGTCGGATTTGCAGGAAGGGACGGTGGTCGAAGCCACCGTCACCGCTGCCAACTCCGGCGGGCTCGAGTGCACCGTGGGAAATATCCGCGGGTTCATTCCTCTCAGCCAAATCTCCGAGTATCGCGTTGAAAATCCGGCGGATTTCGTAGGTCAAAAACTGCTGTGCGTGGTGACCGAAGCCAATCCCCGACGGGGCAACCTCGTATTGTCGCACCGGGCGGTGCTGGAGCGCGAACGGCAGGCCAAACGCGAGGAACGCCTGGCGTTGCTCGAAGTGGGACAGGCGGTCGATGGGGTCGTTCGCAAGATTCTGGACTTCGGAGCCTTCGTCGATATCGGTGGCGTGGACGGATTGCTCCATATCAGCCAACTAGCATGGGAACGCGTGCAGCACCCCAGCGAGATCTTGGAAGAAGGACAGAAGATCAAGGTCCGAGTCGAGAAGATCGATCCGCAGACCGGCAAGATCAGTCTCTCCTACCGGTCCTTGCAGGAACACCCCTGGGAGGGTATCGAACAACGCTTTCCGGCCGGATCGATCCATCGCGGCACCGTCACTCGCATCGCGGAATTCGGTGCCTTCGTCCGCCTGGCCACCGGAGTTGAAGGCCTGGTTCACATCA
>RFIQ01000384.1 GCA_003695565.1 Planctomycetota bacterium
ATGCGTGAGCCCAAGACGCTGGTCTATCCGACTCCGGAAGAGTCGATTGCACAGATGACGGTTCCGGAGGGGTTCGAGGTCAAATTGTTCGCCTCGGAGCGGGAGTTCCCGGAATTCGCCAATCCCGACCAGATCGACTTCGATTCCAAGGGCCGACTGTGGGCTTCGTGCATGATCAACTATCCGCAGTGGTTGCCTGGTTCGGCTCGTCCCGGAGATAAGTTGTTGATTTTCGAGGATACCGATGGCGATGGCATGGCGGATGTTTGCAAGACGTTTTACGACAAGCTGATCTGCCCCACCGGTTTCGAATTCTACAAGGATGGCGTGTTGGTGGTGGACGAACCCCGCATTCTGTTCTTGCGGGATACCGACGGCGACGACCGTGCGGACGAAGTGATCCAGGTGCTCGACGGCATCGCCACCGACGATACACACCATGCCATGGGGGCTTGGGAATGGTCGCATGGCGGACTGTTGCACATGCTCGAAGGAATCTCGATGTCCACCACGCTGGAGACGCCTTGGGGACCGTTCCGCAATAAAGGACCGTCGGGAGCGTACGTACTGGATCCGCTCTCCTGGAAGGTTCGCCATTTCCGCACGCCCGGCTACGGCAATCCCTGGTGCCTGGTGTTCGATCCTTGGGGTATGGGAATCATCGGGGATGGCACCAATGCTCAGCAGCACTGGACCAGTCCCTTGAGCGGTTATCCGGTTTCGGCCCGGCGGACGCTGCGGCCGATTTTCAACAACGAAGGCATGCGGCCGGCAGTGGGGAACGATTTCTTGTTCTCGCGGCAGTTCCCCGATGATGTTCAGGGACAATTCATCTACGCCTGCGTGATCAACATGCACGGCATGCCGCGGTTCATCGTGGAGGACGAACCGGGGACGGCTGGGTACACCGGCCGACGGATCGAGGATTTGCTCAGCTCGACCGATATGTTCTTCCGGCCTGTCGATCCGAAGATCGGTCCCGACGGGGCATTGTGGTTCGGTGATTGGTGCAATGCATTGATCGGTCACATGCAGTATTCGCAGCGCGACCCGAATCGCGACCACGAACATGGACGCATCTACCGGCTGGTCTACAAGAACAAGCCGTTGCTGGACCCAGAAACGCAGGCCGAGGCGACGATAGCCGAGTTGCTGGGGCAGTTGGAGGCCTATGAAACGCGCACCCGGTATCGGGCTCGTCGCGAGCTGCGCAGCCGCGATCCTCGCAAAGTGCTGGCGGCCGTGGATGCATGGATCGCCGATCCCAGTTGTTCGGCACAGCGGTTGTGCGAAGCTCTGTGGCTGCAAGAGAGCTTCCGTCAGCTCGATCCGGCTCTGGTCGAACGCATCATGCGGCATCCCGATTTTCATGCCCGGTCGGCTGCCGTGCACTCGGTGAGCAACGAGATCGAGCGGTATCCCGGGGCATTCGAACTGTTCCAGCGGGCGGTGGCCGATGAACATCCCCGCGTGCGGTTGGAAGCGCTCCGCGGATTGAGTTTTGTGCAGACGGCTGCGGCTGCCGAAGTGGCGCTGCGGGTCACAGAAATGCCGATGGATTACTGGCTGGACTACACCCTGGAGCACACGCTGAAAGCGTTGATGCCGGCGATTGAAGAGGCGGAGAAGAAGGGCGAGTTCCTGGTCGGGGCTCCAGCCGGTCTGCGGGATTACTTCAACACGTTCAAACTGGCCATCGGACCGGGTGGTGCGGCCGTCAAACCGCTGCAGATCGCCGAGGATCCCGATGCTTCGGAAGTGGCACGCAACGCTGCCATTCGGGAACTGGCGCGTATTCGCGGCGGCAACCCGGCCAAGGGGGCGACGGTGTTCAGCCGCGTCTGCTCGGGTTGCCATCAAATCGGCGACGTGGGCAAGGCCTTCGGCCCGCGGTTGGATGATGTTGGAGCGCGGTACAAGAAGCAAGACATCATTCGCCACATTCTGTACCCCAACGAGACGATCGCGAAGGGGTATGAAACGGTGCAGATCCTGACAGAGGACGATGAGGTTTTCAATGGTTTTATCTTGAAGGAAACCGACGATTCGATCACCTTGGGCGTGGCTACCCCGGATGGGCAAGGCCGGGCGGTGGAAGTGCCCAAGGACGCGATTCTGGTGCGGAAAGATGTCAAGGCGAGCTCCATGCCCGAGGGGCTGGTCAAGACGATCGCTCCGGGCGAGTTCCTGGACTTGCTAGAGTATCTCTCGCGCCAGAACAACACGGTGCTGACCGAGGATGGTTGGATCAAGACGGGAGCCGCCGATGCCGCGCCGCTGCGCAAGCACGGTTCGTGGGTGGAGATTTCGCGAGACGCCGAGTTGAAGTTGGGAGCGAACTTTCCCCAGAACTGGTCGCAGCACGCGAATCTGTTGCTCAGCCCCGCCGATCCGGAATCGCGTGAATTCGCGTTTCATTCTCCCAATTCTCCGACCGATTCACCGGCCGTTGTGATCCGATTGCCGGAGCCTCGGGAGATTCGGCATATTTACATTCAGAATCGCCGCAACCCACGGTTCTACGATCGGGCGAAGGATTTGGCGGTCTGGGTGTCGTCCGACGGAACGACATGGCAACAAGTATGGCGTAGCAAGGAACCGGCTGGGGAATACGAAATCGACCTGCCTGCCGGGACGCGTGCCAAGTTTGTCAAGATCGGTTTGGACGGCAGGGGAATCCTGCATCTAAACCAGGTCGTGTTGTATGGACCGCCCCCTTCGAATCAGTAGGTCATGGGTGTGGTATGCATGATGCCGACGACCGCCGCAGCTGGAACAGGAGCCAGGCTGGACCAGGGCCTGTCCGCCGCCGCGCCCTGATGGCAACGGCGGCGGCGTTGGCAGTGCGGCCTGTGGCAGGCCAGACGCCGCGCAAATGGCCGTACGAACAGCGGTGCGGACGGTTTGTGGTACACGCCGATTTCGATTGGACGCATGCCCTGCCGGTGACGACGGTGCTGGAAGAGATCGACCGGGATGTCCAGGCGACCCTGCGGCTGCCCCCCAGCGAGAATCCGATTCATGTCGTTGTCATGAAGTCGGAATCGGCGTACCGGCGGTACATGGAGACCTATTTCCCGAAGCTGCCGTTCCGCCGCGCTCTATTTTTACGCGACCGCGGACCGGGAATGCTGTTCACGTATCAGCATCCGGCCGTGCTGGACGATATCCGGCACGAGGTCACGCATGCCGTGGTGAACGACGACCGGCCACCCCTGCCACTGTGGATCGATGAAGGAATCGCCGAGTACTTCGAACCACCGAGTGCCGATCGGTATGCCGGCAACCCGTATCTTGCCGTGGTTCAGGAAGAGTTGAACCATCGGTCTTTGATACCGCTAGAGACGTTGGAGGCGATCGAGGATCTGGCGACTTTCGGCGATGAGCACTATCGGCACAGTTGGGCGTGGGTGCACTTTCTGTTGCATCGGACGCCCCGTTCGCGCGAGCTGTTGGTGGAGTACGTACGATCGTTTTTTGCTGCTCGTGACTTTCGCCTGTCGCAGGCCGTGAATGCGCTTTTTCCGGATGTGGCGTTGGAAGTGCAGCAGCATTTTGCAGCACTACCGCACCGCCCATCGACCGATGGCTAGAACTTTAGGTGTGGTGCCGCCTGTCACCCGCGGCATCGCGAGATGAGAGTTGATATGGAATCAGAAACGGAAGTACCGCCCCTGGTGTCCGAGCGGTTGCTGATGGAGAACCTGGAGGATGTCCGGGGCCAAGCGGCCTTGGTCATTTCGACGGGGCGCGCGCAATTGGCGGGCCAACTTGCCCAGCGGGGTCAGTTTCCCAGCGTGCAGGCATGGTATTACGATTTGTATCCCGCCATGCTGGCCAACGACGCGTTGGATGATGCGGTTGAGGTGCTGTGCGGAGCCGACTTGCCGGAGGCCAGGTACGACCTGGTGGCCATGGGACTGTTGCGGCGCAGCGAATCGGAGCTGACTCGCGAATTGATCCAGCAAGCATACCTGCGGCTGGTGGAAGGGGGAATGCTGGCGGTCAGCGTCGACAATCCTCGCGACACCTGGCTGCACGATTTGATGCGCAAGCTTTTTCCCAAGGTCACCTGCTTGCGTTTGCCGGAGGGAAGCGTCTACCTGGGCCGGAAGCGGGGCGAGCTGAAGAAGGAGAAGGACTATTCGTGCGAGTATGCTTTCCGCGATGACGCGGGGCGATTGTTGAAAGTTCTCAGTCGGCCGGGCGTTTTTTCCCACCGCAGGTTGGACGGCGGCGCACGGCAGTTGATGTTATCGGTGGAGATCGGGCCCGAGGATCGCGTGTTGGATATGGGGTGCGGCGCCGGTGCCTTGACCGCTGCTTGTGCCGTGCAAACCTCGGGATTGGTCTTTGGTGTGGATTCCAATGCTCGGGCCATCGAGTGTTTGAAGGCCACCGCCAAGCTGAACCAACTCGAGAACATTCGCGCGGTATGGAATGCCGACGGTCAGCTCGACCTGCCGTGTGAAATCGATGTGGCGGTGGCCAACCCGCCATACTTCGGTGACACGGCCATTGCGCAGCATTTCATCGATACCTGCTTCGAGAATCTGCGCGTCGGAGGAGCATTGCTGGTCGTCACCAAACAACCGAATTGGGTCGGCGCCTACATGAACCACCTCATGGAAGACCTGGCCGTGTTCGAAGCCTCCAAGTACTGGGTGGTGTGCGGACGGAAACCGGCGGTTTGACGTTGCATCCTCGCACCGGCTGCAGCCGCGTCTCGCGTGCGCGGTTGGTCACGATCACGGCGACGGCGCACAGCCTCGCCACGATTGGATGCAACAGATTGTCGCGCCGGCGACCACCTGGGCCGGGATGGGGAGCGCCCGGTCGATCAATGTTTGGGCTGAGGACGCGGAGCGGTCAGCAACACGGTGACGGCACCGATGATTACGATGACCAGGCAGATCCAGAAGGGCAGTGTGACTCGATCCCAGGCTCTCGAAAGCGTCAGGGAGATAAAGGTGTTCACCACCGGCGCGAATCCGAATACCAGCGGCATGACGTAGTACGGTTTACCGCCGGCGTTGAAAGCCAAGACGACCCCTAACGCTCCCACCGCTCCGGCGGCCCCGGCCATAAACGACCAGAACAACCCTGTCGCCGTCCAATCGCTCCACACAGCGGAGATTCCCGAATTGGAGGCGATCACGGCGATGGGAGCTGCAACGGCGATGATGAAATACGCGACACCTACGCATACGAAGGGGCGTAGTCGGCTGCCGTGCATCTTGCCTTGGCCGATATGCAGCAACGGGCCGTAGGAACCCCAACATAGGGCGGCCAGCACGATCGATGCGATGACTTTACCGTAATCCGGGCCCGAGGTAGCGGAATGGTTGGTCGCCTCGTTTTCCGCATCCGGTGAATCGCTGTCGGACTGGGCCTTTTCCATATCGCTAGGATTCGCATCGCCGATCTCTGCGTCATTGAGTTCGCCGTTGTTGCCGTCAGCGTCGTTGCTGTCGGATTGGTCGGTATCGGGTTGGTTGCTAGCGGAGTCGGTGGTATCGATTGCCGGGCCATCCGTATCGGCGTGCGGCGTGTTGGTCGGTGGCGTGGACTGGGGGGCTTTCGCCGGAGCCGGTTTGAAGTACAGCACGCCGGCCGCTCCGATGGCCGCCGCGATCACCCCACCGATGAAAACCGGCCGAATTTGATTGAATGTGCGGCTGAGGGTGGCCGTAACCAAGGTATTGACGATCGGGGCAAACCCGAATACCAGCGGCATGACGTACACCGGGTTGCCCCCGTAGACCAGCGCGAAGATCACGCCCAGGGCCCCAATCGCCCCCACGGCCCCGGCCAGGAACGAAAAGACGCTACCTCGAATCGTCCACTTGCCCGATTCTTTATTCAATCTCAGAAGAGCGACAGGAAACATCACGGCGATCAGGAAGTAGGCCAACCCTACGCCGACGAACGCCCGCAGGCTGTCGTGGTGCAGTGCCTCGGAACCGCGGTGCAGCATGGGGCCGTAAGCCCCCCAGGAAAGAAACGTCAGTGCCGTAAAGGTCAAAACGAGTGGTAGACGCATGGCGGGGTCTCGTTGGAGGCGTTCAGCAAACGGTCCCGGGGTGACCCGTTGCGATGGCGATCGGGCCGAACCCCTGAGAAAGCCGATAGCCTAATCCGTGCCGACCCGTGTGACCAGGGCTCTGACCAAACTGCTAGGGCCGGTGCTTGCGCACGACGGCATCGCAGAGGTTGGTTTCCACCGGCACCGCCTGACGCTCCGGCGGTGCCGGTTCCGCCGTCGAGGCTCAGGCAGTGTAGCCGGGGCGCCGTGGACGGCTGAGCAACCGGTTGGCCTGTTCGTCGTCCAGGAATCGCTCTTGTTTCGGATCCCAGCGCAATTCCCGTCCCGTCATCAAGGCGATGTTGCACAGATGGCACGCCGTCATCGTGCGATGATGTGTAAATACATCGGAGATGGGCAGGCTGCCGTCTTCGCGGCATTCGAAGAAGTTGCCCATGTGATTGCCCGGCTGCTTGCCGCGATACAATTCCACGATCAACTCCTCCAGTTCCTGATTGTCTTGGTCGGTCAATTCATCGACGGGGCGTCCTTGGAGTTTGCCTCGGTTGACAAAGATCCGTCCGGCATCCCCTTCGAACAGGATGCCATTACCGAAGTCGACGTTGTCGGATTCCCGTCGATAATGGTTGTGGACGCTGATCGTGGAGCCGTCTTCATACTCCAAGTCGATGCTAAACGTCGTGGCGGTGTTGAACGCCGAAGGGAGTTGGGCCTGGCCAGCGAAATAGGCCACCCAGTCAAAGTCGCTTGGCACAATGTCCGGAAACTGGCCGGTGCCTCGCACCCGTACCGGTCCGGAATGGTCGTGCCCCAGTGCCCACTGGGCGATATCGATATGGTGAGCTCCCCAATCGGTCATTTTGCCGCCGGAATAATCGTAGAACCAGCGAAATTCTTTACGACGTCGTTCCGAATAGTCGGCTGGCTGGGCCGGGCCAACCCACATGTCCCAGTCCAGATCCTCGGGGACCGGTTCCGCTGGAATGGGGTCGCACGTCGGAGCGCCGCCGATGGCGACATATGCATTCACGTTCTTGCCCAATCGACCGCTTTGCACCAACGCGATCGCTTTCAGGAACAGCCGATTGTTCTCGCTGCGCTGTTGCGTGCCCACCTGGAACACGCGGCCGGTTTCTTCTACCACGCGGCAAATCTCACGGCCTTCTTCGACGGTCAGGGTCAATGGCTTTTCACAGTAGACGTCGCATCCGGCACGCAGGGCAGCGATAGCAATTGGAACATGCCAATGGTCGGGAGTTCCAATGGTCACGACGTCCGGCCGATGCTCGGCGAACAGATCGCGGTAGTCGCGGTAGGTCTTCAAGGTACCACCAAACGCCTGGTTGAACTCCGCCGTATGGCGGTCGTCCACATCGCATACCGCAATCATGTCGGCGAATTTAGCAGCCGCGCGAGCGATAGCGCCTCCCCGGTTGTAACGCCCACGGCTCCCTCCCACTCCAATCGCCGCCACAGTGGGGCGGGCGGACTCCTGAGCCCGGACGATGCGTTTGGTCCAATAAGAGGTCGTGGCGGCAACACCGATTGCGGCTGAAGTCTTCAAGAAATCGCGGCGCCAATGGCGGGACATAACGAGGCTCCTGTACATGCTGAAGCGGTTAGTAACGGTGTAGGAATGGCGGGGGATGTGCAGACCTGGCGAGTGCCCGCCCCCTTTCCCAATCGCCCTCGGCGGGGACGCACGGGGGCCGGTAAAGACTGTGCTATTGTAACCGAAAAGCCGAAGTCGAAGGGGGGCTTCTCGGCGGCAGTCTCCTCAGTTCAAGCGACAAAGCCGCAGTGGTTCGCCGATGATTAGTGGCGGCGAAGGAAGGCGATCAAGTCAGCCATTTGGGCGGGAGTGATCTGTTGTTCCAGCCCGGTAGGCATCAACGAACGGCCACTACTGGTTATCCGCACAACGGACCCGCGGGGCAGCACGTGTTGTTTTCCGCCGGACTCGACCAGGGTGATCTGGTTCGCCGACTCGTCCCGTACCACGCCGGTCAAGACGCGATCGTCCTCCGTTAACACGGTGTAGCTGATGAACCGCGGATCGATCTCGCGATCCGGATCGAGAATCGATGCAAGCAACTGTTGGGGAGTCTTACCGCCAAGATCCTTCAATCCGGCGCCTACCTCATTGCCGATATCATCGATGCGGTGGCATGGCGCGCAGTATTCTCGGAAGACCTGCCGTCCCCGCTCCGCATCGGGATTCGGAAACCTGGAGATTTCCTTGGCATAGGTAGCGATCACGCGCGTTCGGTCGGAATCGATTGCACCGAACACCGTATCAACGCGCGCGGGCCACTGGCCATCGCCCAGGCGGCGGATCGATTCACGCACCGAGGGCGGTATCAACCCGACAGGGATCTTGCCTGATTCAACGCGTTGCAACAGAGTTGCGGCCCACGCCTGCCGCTGGGCAATGGCCTGCAGGGCAGATTCCCGCAGGGCGGGTGTCATGGTGGCCAGTCGGTCGACTAGCAAGTCTCCGATGGCGGTTTCCTGACGCTGGCGGAGCGCATCGATCAACGCCTGTTGCTGCTCCAGAGGCGATTCCGGCTGCAACCATCGGGAGGCCAGACGCTGGATCGCGTCGGGAGGCAGCCAGTGAATCAATGTCCAGTCGTCCGGGGAAACCTGCTCTTGAGTCAAACGGCGGTGGATTTGCTGCACCAGGTGTTCACGAGCGGTGGGGGGAAACAAGTCCAACAGATTGGCGATGGCCGCCTGGCCCAAGCGGCTGGCTGATCGCAACCAAGCCCAGGCAGCAACACTGGACGACGGATCGAGACTGCGTACCAACTGTCGCTGCAGTTTCTGATCGTCTGCGGCCGAGTGGTACAGTTCGTCGATGGCCAGATCGATCCACCGCTCGAGCCGCTGGGAAGGAATGCGGTCAGCCAGAGCGGTGAGCAGGTCACCACCGGCGGGGCCGGCCGACGCCATCACACAGGCTTGCACCAACGGTTCGCGGGCCGCCACCGCGACAGGACGGAGCAGGTCTACGCGGTAGGACTCGGGCAGATCAGCAGCCAACAAAGCGATCTCCAATTGGACGCGGGCCGAATCCATATCGAGCCGCGTGAGTACGTCGGACCAGCGGTGTGGAGCCTGGGCGGGCCAGCCGCGCTGACGGGCAATCCGCAAGGAATGTTCGATCACCCGCGGATGATCTTCCTGGCGTATGGCGTCGAGCAGCGCGGTCTCGGTGAGCAATTCCAGACGCCGGGCGACATGCAAGGCCAGGCTCCGTACGTGCGGTTGATCGGCGACGCTGGGCAAATCCCCCAGAACGCGCCGAGAACGGGCGGCGTGCGGTGGGCGGGGGAA
>RFIQ01000385.1 GCA_003695565.1 Planctomycetota bacterium
GGATTGTTGCTGTCGCCAAACTTCTTACCCAATTCGGCTTCCAGCGTCTCCACGTTCTTCCGCACTTCATCCATCAAGCCGTCGGGCAGCTTCTGCCCCGCCTTGTAGTACAGGTCGCATACCTCGGTAGTGATCGTAAAGCCCGGAGGGACGGGCAACCCGATCGAGGTCATCTCTGCCAGGTTGGCTCCCTTGCCACCAAGGATTTCTTTGCCAACGCCCGTACCCTCGGTTCGGGTCTTCCCGAAGTAATAGATCATCTTCTTCGACATGGGCTTCAACGGCCTCCGACGGATCGAGTTAAATGGAATATGCCAATAACCGCCGCGAACCAGTAGGGTCGACGGCGAACCAAAAGGACCAGCCAATAGGTCGGCGAGTGTAATGCCGTCCCTGCGAACCGTCAATCCGGAGCACCACCAGTGGCGATTCTCGATCCATTAACCTGTAAGAAACAACGCTCAATGGCGGATTTCGGCATCCTGGTGGTCGGACACGGCACGCGCCGCAGCACCGGACAGCAACAATTCCTGGACTTGGTACAGGGAATCGTTCAGCACGCTGGGCAGGCGACGGGGGAACCGCGCGCCCCTGGGATCAGCAACACAGCTCCAGCCCCTCCCAGCCAAGTCATCGACCAGCGAACCGAGGGTGTGGCCGTCGAAGGTGCCTTTCTCGAGTTGGCCTCCCCCCCCATCGAGGACGCGATGGAGCGGCTGGTTCGTCGCGGCGTGCGGCGATTGGGAGTCGTCCCGGTACTCCTGTTTGCCGCCGGGCACGCACGCCATGACATCCCCACCCTGGTCGCCAAACATGCCCAAAGGCTGGGAATCGACGTATGCGGGTTCGCTCAGCCACTGGAACTCGATCCAGCCGGGATCGACGTGTCGATCGACCGTTGCCGGGAAGCGATTTCCCTGTGCCAGCGGGACGGAAGAAAAGGCGTTGAAACCGGTGGGCTGGCGGTGCTGTTTGTCGGGCGCGGCAGTTCCGACCGGGCTGCCACCGACGCCTTCCGACGCTGGTGCCGCCGCCGAGCCGCCGCGCAGGGGATCCAGGATTGGCAATGTGCGTTTCTGCACGGGGCCTCCCCGAATTTGGCCGAAGGCCTGAGATGGCTGGACCGAGGCGATTGGCCCCTCCGCATCCTGCAACCCCATCTTCTATTCGACGGCCAACTGATGGATTGCCTCCGCGAAGAGGTGTCAATCAGGCAGTCCAGCGAGGTTGGAGAATCCTGGGGGCTCGCCCGGGAGCTCGGCCCGGATGCGCGAATCGCTGCAGCTTTTGCCCAGAAAGCAATGAAACTGGCCCAGCCGGAACAACGCTTCACCCGACGGGGTTCAATGACGCTAGAATGACCATGGAAATGGGGCGACTGGGGCTTCCCTGTTGCCGCAACAGCTATGATTACTGTATAGAGTGGGGTTACGTGGCTTTGCGCCGCGGTCCCTAGCCAGCGGTGCCGCGGCCCTGGTGGTTGGGCCGTCCGCAGCCCTGAATCCAGCCCCCCTTGCTTCCTGGTTTTCCCAAAAACCCTCAACGACCATAGTTAACGTCGAACCAAACTAACCTCGTACCAAACCGCATTATCATTTTCAGGTTCGCGCCCGAGCATGCCTCGTCTGGGGGCATCGCGCGAACTTGTTCATCCTCTGTAGCTGAATCGAAAAAGGCTTGCCCATGCACGTTTCAAAAAGCGCAATCCGTTTGCCATTGTGGATCGCAGTGGTGTGCTCCCTGGTCACAATCGTCGCCCCATCGGCCCTGGCCGTTGACCGCGACAATCCGTTGGTCGAGGAGATGACTCGCACGCGGCCCATGGATCGCACGATCATCAAGACGGTTGCCCGCATCATGGACCGCCAGCACTTTTCGAAGCACCCCTTGGATGATGAGATTTCCGAGCGGGCGTTCAAGCAGTTTCTGCGGGCGCTGGATCCGTTGAAGCTCTATTTCTTGCAATCGGACATCGACGAGTTTTCCAAGAACAAGACGCAGTTGGATGATTTTGCCAAAGCGGGAGACATGGACTTTGCTCGCCGCGTTTTTCTGCGGTTCCTGCAGCGTGTGGATGAACGGGTCGAGCAGGCACATCGATTCATCGACATGGAACACGATTTCACCGTCGATGAGAAACTGGCCGTGGACCGAGACAAGATCGACTTCGCCAAGAGCCCGCAGGAAGCCGAGGATCGCATGCGGCGGCAAATCAAGTACAGCCTGCTGGTGCTGGAAAGCGATCGAATTCGGGCTCAGAAAGAGGCCGAAGCGGGCGTGCAGCGCGATCCCTCTCGCAACATCTTAACGGGCGATCCGTTGGAAGACCCCAAGGAACGGCTGCACCGGCGGTACCGCAACGTCAAACGCCGCTGGCACCAAACCGATGCCGATGAATTGCTGGAAATCTACCTCTCTTCGATTACCACCAGCTTCGATCCGCACACCTCCTACATGTCTCCGGACACGTTGGAGAATTTCCGCATCGTGATGAGCCTGAACCTGGATGGCATCGGTGCCCAGCTAACGAGCGAGGATGGATATACGAAACTGACCAGCATCATTCCTGGAGGCGCTGCCGACAAGGACGGGCGATTGCAACCGGGCGACCGCATCATCGCTGTCGGTCAGGGGACGGATGGTGAAATGGTAGACGTTATCGACATGAAACTCGACGACGTCGTGGACATGATCCGCGGGCCCGCTGGAACGGTCGTGCGATTGGGCGTGCTGCCAGCCAGCGGTGCAGAGACGCAGATCATCGAAATCGTGCGAGCCAAGATTGCATTGGAAGACAGCGCCGCCCGCAGCGAGATCGTCGAGTACGGGAAGAAACCGGGCAGCGACCAACCCTTCAAGGTCGGATATATCGATCTGCCCAGCTTCTACATGGACATGGAAGCAGCGCGCAACCACAAGGAAGGTTTCCGCAGCACCACGCGGGACGTCAGCCGCATCCTGTCCGAGTTCAAGGACGCAGGAGTGGACGCCGTGGTGCTGGACCTCAGCCGTAACGGCGGAGGTAGCTTGACCGAAGCCATCAACTTGACGGGCTTGTTCATCGATCGCGGTCCCGTCGTTCAAGTCAAGGACTTGACCGGCCACGTGGAGGTTTACGAGGATGAGGCTGCGGGGGTCGCTTGGGAAGGCCCACTGGTGGTGCTGACCAGCAAGGAAAGCGCCAGTGCCAGCGAGATCCTGGCCGGCGCGATCCAGGATTACGGACGCGGGCTGATTATCGGCGATCCTCAGACCCACGGGAAAGGGACGGTGCAGAGTCTGGTCGACCTGGGCCAGCAATTGTTCGGCGGCGCTGGCGAGATGGGAGCGTTGAAGATCACCATCCAACAGTTTTATCTGCCCGACGGGGTGAGCACCCAACGTCGAGGGGTCCTCAGCGACATCGTTCTGCCGGCCATCACCGCCAGCTTTGATAACTCCGAGGCGGACCTGGATTACGCCCTGCCGAACGATCAGGTCCGCGGCGCTCGGCACCTCGATTACAACCTGGTCAACAGTACCGTGCTGGCTCAGTTGCGGGAAAAGAGCAGCCAGCGCGTGGCACAGTCCGAAGAGTTCAAGAAACTGTTGAAACGCATCGCGTTGTACGAGCAGCAAAAGAACGAAGAATTCGTATCGTTGAATCGCGATGAATTCTTGCGCCGTCGCGCCGAATTGGATGCCCAACGGGAAGAGGAGGAACAGCTCCTCGATTCCCAACTTCCCAAGAAGGAAGTGTTCCACATGGACTATTACAACCGCGAGGTCCTGGAGATTGCGCGGGACTACGTCGAGTTGATCTCCAAACTGAACCTGGCGCAGGCTGGATGACGCGTTTACCTACCGGTATCGCGGCCCTCGATGCCTCGCTCGGCGGCGGTCTAATCCCCGGCAGTCTGGTGATGCTTTGCGGAGCCACCGGAATCGGGAAGACGCAGCTCGGCTTGCAAATGCTCGCCGCCGATTGCCAGGCTGGGGACGTTCCGGCCGCAGCGATCATCGATCTGTCCAGCCGCGGTGATTCACAGAACCACATCGAGTACGCTCGCCGCCTGAGCGGTGCCGAGCTGAGCGTGCACGATCCGCGCCGAGACGTCGACCATCTGTTCGACGTCCGGCCCCCGCACATCCTGCCGTTCCTCGGATATCGCGGCCGGCGGGTGCTGCGCAGCCAGATGGACGTGGACGAGTGGCATGCCTGGCAGTCCGAACTGAATCGCCGCATGCCCCAGTTGTATCGCTTTGTCTACGGACACCTGCTCCACGGTACGCGACGCTTTCTGATCGACGGGATCGAACCGCAAGGTTCCGCCAGCGATTCGCTGCAAATGGACTTGCTGGAACTGATTTACCACCGCATGCTGCGGCAGGAACACGATTGGTTGGCCCGGGAAGTCTTCCGTCAGCACTACTCCGCCATGCAATCTCAGGTCGCTGAACACGCCTACGACCATCAGCAATCGGTTGCCATTGTGCTGGTGACCACTCCCCATTCGATGCTCGATCAGTTGATGGCCGACCCGCTTGCCGATGGCGCTTTGGCTGCCGGCGCCAACACGGTGATTCTGTTGGGGCGGCAGATCGTCGACGGGCAAATGCAGCGGGCCATGTTCATTGCCAAACACCGCGGCAGCTACGCCGACCCTCGCATCCTTCCCTTCGCCATCGACGATTCCGGCGTGCGCTTCGCCGACCAATGACGTGCAACCGGCGGGCAAAACTGCTAAGATTAGGACTCCCTCCGTTCCGCGCGTCGCCGCGGAACACCTCCCACCTGCATCTGCCAAAAGGTCGATCATGATCAATCGCCGACAAATGCTTCAGGCGGTGGCCACCGCTACCGGATCCACCTGGGGTGCTTCGCTGCTTCCTCAGCACCTGCTGGCTGCTTCGCCCCACCCACCCGGACCGGGCAACACGACGCCCAAACGCATCGTCTTCTTCCTGCAGAACCAGGGGTTCGATCCGCACACGTGCATTCCAGATGGCATGACCAGCAGTGGTTCATTGGCCAAAGCCAAGTTGCCGGAACCGATCCAAGCGCTGGAGCCCTACAAGGAACGCTTGCACATTATCAACGGATTGCACGGAACACACACCAGCCCCACGCACAGCGCGTTTTTCGGGGCCCTCGGTGGCTACCGCGGCGGAGACGGCGTGCCCCCTAGCGCTGCCACGATCGATTACGAACTCAGTCAACGGCTACCACCAACGCTACTGCCGCATTTGTGCATCGGCATGGATTCGATGGAAAACATGACGGCCAAGCCCACCATCGCCACGCTATCGGCCAGCGGGCCTGGGCAACCGATCTTCATGCATTCCAACCCCAACCACCTGTACCAGATGTTGTTCGGGGGCATCGCGACTGGAGACATCCGGCGGCAACACGAGGCTCGCTCGAACGTGATGGGTCAGATCCAGCGTTTGGCGGCGGCCAAGGGTCGCGCACTGCCCGAGACCGACCAACGGCGTTACGACCAATTTGTTCAAGGTTTCCGAGATGTCAATGATCTGCGTCTACGGCTCGACGCGGTGGCCGATCACCTGCGCGAATTCGCTCCGCCGGTCGATGACCGTTATAGCCAGCCTCGATTCGAAACGGATTGGCACGACTGCCTGCTGGAGTTGGGTATCGCGGCGCTGACCTCTGGTATCACCAATACCCTGACGATTGGATCGGGGCGCGGCGAGATTTTTGGCGCTTGGAAGGGCTTGGGAATCGAAGAGCAGGGGCACGGACTGGGGCATATGGATCAGCCTGGAAATCCGATCTGGATCAAGATCCGCCAGTACAACACCCGCATGCTGGTCCGCATCATGGAAGCACTCGACAGCGTTCCCGAGGGAAGTGGCACGATGATGGACCATACTCTCATCGTGTACACGAGTAACAACGCCGACAAACAACATACCGACGGAGCCAATTGGCCCGTCATGTTGCTGGGCAATTTCGACGGAGCGATCAAGACCGGTTGCTTTACGCAACTGGATGGCCGCCGACCGATCAACGCGCTCTATACCGCGCTGCTCCGCATCGCCGGAGACGATGCCAACCGCTTCAACATGAGTGAGCAGCTCGCGCGGAAATTCGACGATGCAACGGGCCCGTTGAAAGAAGTGTTGACGTAAGGCGATGGGCTCGATGCATAGCGGTAGATTCGTGCAAAACGTTGCTGTGTTTCTGGGAAGCATTGCGGTTCTCGGTTGCAGCACCTTGTACTCGTTAGCTCAGGACGGCCAGGCGTACATTCCCGGCCGGCCTATCGAGGGAGGTTTCGAGGATTTTGCGCGCCCACTGCTCGTGCGGTACTGCGTGGATTGCCACGGCGCGGCGAGCCCCGAAGGCGGTCTGTCGCTCGAAGAGGTGGGTCCGGTAGACGAAACCAATGCAGCGGTTTGGAAAACCATTTGGGCGCAGGTGACATTGCAGGAAATGCCGCCCCAGGATGCAGAGCAACCTGCCGTCGTCGAGCGATTGAAGCTTGCTGATTGGATTGTCGGCGGGCTGACGCGGGCGCTGCGGGACAAGGGCGGTTT
Source organism: Planctomycetota bacterium (assembly GCA_003695565.1). Classification (GTDB taxonomy): domain Bacteria; phylum Planctomycetota; class Planctomycetia; order Pirellulales; family Pirellulaceae; genus Aureliella. The sequence goes on from RFIQ01000385.1 coordinate 6,541, forward strand.
TCGTGAACACTTGGATCCCACTAGAGCCAACTTCCTCGACCATGATCTCCTGTTCGGACCGCTACCGGATGGCATCCAGCTAATCCCCACGGCATCGCCAGCGCGTCTGTGGCGCGTCACCCCGCCGGAGCATATGACGCGACTGAACGAACTGATCAACCGCGAACCTCCGCTCGATCCCCAAAAACCGGGACTGCGCACCCACGGGGACGCGGTCCCAACCAACCATGGCGGCGAACTCAAACTGTATTTCGGCACCGACCGAATCATCAAATGGCAGGGCGGAACGGTCGCCTACGCCACCGCCGTCAAGAGCATTCCCTCGATCCTATCTTGGTCGCGAGACCATGGTCTCAAGAACTATCCCGATTTCCACACCGTCAACAGCGCCGAAGCGACTCAGATCCTCAGCGCTGCCGAGGACATTATTCGGTATATGGCCTACGGACCGCTGAGCATTGCCAACCCGGAGCAGATCACCGATGACCCCAACTCATACGAGTTCGATGGCGACCTGCGTGGTTTGCCGACCAGTCTGGTTTACAACACGAAAGTCGTACGGCCGCTGACGCCGGTTTACGATTTGATGAATACCGAAGGGGTCAGCGAACATCGATTGCGTGCAGCCGTCGATTACCTGTTCGAAGCATTGACATTCCGTCCACCCAGCACCGACGAATCGGACGCGTATTTGCAAATCACCCAGCAAGTCATCGATCAACTCGGGAAAGAGGACGGTGCGGTACTGGGCCTTTCGTCGATCTTTCTCGATCGCGATGCGCTGTTCCGTCCCGAGCTGGCCGAACAGGGCACGGCGGACCAATACGGGCGGGTGATGCTGCGGGACTGGGAACTGGGGCTGGCCCTGAACCATGCCCTGCGCTACCTCAAGCCCGATGAAACATTGAGGGAAGCGATCCTCGCCGGCCGCATGCGGACCCGCGACGATGTGCGACGCGAACTGGTGCGAATGCTGAATGACGATAGCATCCGCAAACCCCGCATCCTGCAATTCTTCCGCGACTATTTCGATTACGACCATGGCGGTTACATATGCAAGGACCCGAAAGCGCTGGCGGAGACGGGAGTGAGCAATCGGGGAACGGCTCATTACCGGGCGATGTTCGATGCCACGGCCAGCACCGATCGTCTGGTAGAACTCGTTTTACAGGACGATCGCGATGTGCTACGTCGCCTGCTGACCACCCGGCAAGTCGTGGTCACGCAGAACGACAGAGTCTATTTCGGCAAACGGCTTTCGCGGGCCGAGGTGGCGGCCCAACGGGCCGCTGCCCAACGAGCCGACGCCGAGGCGGCCAGGATGTGGGCCGCGGAACTGGATGCCGCCGAGAAGGCTGTCGTCGAGCTGGAAAAACGGCTGGTCGACGCGCCGGACGACGTCGACCTGCAATCGGCGTTGGCTGAAAAACAGCAGGCATTGAAAACGATCAAGAAACGGATCGCCGACGCAGAGAAACGTCGACGAGCAGAAGCCAACCAGTTGGTTGCTGAAGCAGACCTCTCCGGGCCGCGCGTCTTCGCCCGCGTCAGCCGCCGTAGCTTCGGGAACGGGTCGATGAAACCCGAGCGGATGCTGGCCACCGCTCCGGAGGGCCAGCGGCTGGGGATTCTCACTCACCCCAGTTGGTTGGTGTCGCACTCCGATGCCATGGACAATCACGCCATTCGTCGCGGGAAGTGGATTCGCGAACGGTTGCTCGGCGGGGGGATTCCCGATGTGCCGATCACGGTCGATGCGGTCTTGCCCGACGAGCCCCAGAGTACCCTGCGCGAGCGGATGCGCGTTACCCGCGCGGACTATTGTTGGAAGTGCCACCAGAAGATGGATCCACTCGGCTTGCCATTCGAAATGTACAACCACGCCGGTTTGTTCCGCGAAACGGAGCTTGAGCGCCCCGTGGACACATCGGGTGAGATCATCGATTCGGGCGATGCGTCTCTGGACGGTCCAGTTGCTGACGCGATCGAAATGATCGAGAAACTAGCCCACAGCCAACGGGCCGAACAAGTCTTCGTCCGGCATGCTTTCCGATTCTGGATCGGCCGTAACGAAACGTTGCACGATCGCCCCGTCTTACAGGACGCCTATCGGGCCTATCGGGAAAGCGGTGGCAGCATGAAAGCGCTCCTTACCTCCCTGCTCACCTCGGACGCCTTCCTCTACCGTCAACGTCCCCTGGCAGCAGCACACCTCGCACCGTGAGACAAGGCCCCGAATTGCAAATGTCCGCCGAAGCTTGGCGGCGCTGATACCACCCCATGGCTCATCCTAAGAGCATCTCAGCAAGCGCCGACGCGGGTCAATTCAAGTCGTTCGACCCCACCGGTTTCTTGGGCTGCACATAAACTCCAACGTACAGCTTGCAGTTCCCGCACACGGTCGTGGCAGTCGACACAACGTGCCTGCACCGCGGGCAATAACGCTTTGGTTCAGTTTTGGGAGGCGGAGGCGGAGGTGGCGCAGGCACGTCACCCAACACGCGCATCAACGCAGACTCGGTCAGCGCGTCGCGTTTAATCTCCAGACCGCTCGGTCGAGGCAACTCGGGAACCGTCAACTTGACTCCACAACGCGGACACTTGCCCTGTTGTCCCGCCAACTCTCGACGAGCTCGAATCTTGTGCCCCTGAGGGCAGCGAAACAGAATCAACATGATCGGTCTCCGAGTATGGTGTTGCTTGGGCCGCAGTATCCGTCCAATAGCAAAAGCAGGGCTGTCCTAATCTAGGTGCGCCAGCGTCTCGGAGTCACACTTCAATGGATGGTCGGCGCCCTCCTAACAATATTATAGAACCCGCTACCTCAATCATCGTTCCGCCAGCCGCCCGCCATTTATCAATTCTCGGTGCTGCGTCGATTCGCCCTATAGCGAATCGGCCATACTGGCCAACACCGCCCCCCCGCCACGAGGGACATCTGCGTCAACTTTGCAAAGCATGAAATCATGGTAACCTGTTGCCAACCGTGGCGAATGAATCCGCGCATCGCACGTTTCGCCCTCATCCAAATGACCAATCAACTTCAGCAACCATCCTCCCGGGAGTCTCGCATGCAGGACAGTCTCCAATCGATCGAATTGTACAATGGCGATCGCATGCCCAGCGTGGGACTGGGGTTGTGGAAAATTCCGAATCAAGACGCGGCCGGCATCGTCGCGGAAGCTCTCCGCATGGGATATCGGCACTTGGATAGTGCCTGCGATTACGGTAACGAAAAAGAAGTTGGCCAGGGCATCGCCCAGGCGCTGCAAGCAGGAGTCTGCCGACGCGAGGACTTGTGGGTAACCAGCAAGCTCTGGAACACGTACCACCGTGCCCACCATGTCCGGCCTGCGCTGGAACGAACTCTGGACGATTTGGGGTTGGACTACGTGGATCTGTATTTGATCCACTTTCCGATCGCTTTGCAGTTCGTGCCGTTCGAAACGCGTTATCCCCCGGGCTGGGTTTATGATCCCGATGCACCCGATCCCAAAATGCAACCCGACGCCGTGCCGATTGCCGAGACGTGGGCTGCCATGGAGGAACTCCAACGCGCCGGCCTGGCTCGGCACATCGGCATCAGCAATTTTGGATGCGCTTTGATACGGGACCTGCTATCGTACGCGCAAGTGCGTCCCAGCGTGTTGCAGGTCGAGTCCCATCCCTATCTGGTGCAACCGAAACTGTTGCGGTTCTGCCAGCAGGAAGGGATCGCCTACACCGCCTTTTCTCCCTTGGGTGCTGGCTCCTATGTGCCATTGGGGATGGCTCAACCATCGGATTCGGTTTTGGACGAACCGGTGGTTCAACAGATCGCATCCCGCCATGACAAGAGCCCTGCTCAAGTCGTATTGCGGTGGGGCATCCAGCGTGGCACCGCCGTGATCCCCAAATCGGTCCACATCGATCGCTTGCGACAGAACATCGACTTGTTCGATTTCTCGTTGAGCGACGCGGAAATGGAGGCCATTTCCGCGCTGGATCGGCACCACCGGTTCAACGATCCAGGCGTGTTTTGCGAGCAAGCGTTCGGGTGCTTTTACCCGATTTACGACTAGATTAGGTACCCGATGATGCAGCGAGAAACCTGGTAGTGGTTGGACAGATTCCGGAAAAATCTTTGGTGCCGATTCTGGATGCCGCCCGCGAAGCAGCCCGCTTGGGTGGGCGCATCCTACTGGATCGGCTCGGCAAGGTCGCCCCTCGGGAGAAAGCCCCAGCGGACCTGGTGAC
>RFIQ01000386.1 GCA_003695565.1 Planctomycetota bacterium
TAGGCGGCTGTGCATCGCGTGCAGCCGCCTATTTTTTTTGTGCTTTGGTGGAGAAGACCGATGGGCTATAATTCGGCAGATCCCTGCCGGCCAGTCACTGGCAGAAGGGCTCACTGGCAACTTCCGCCGCCTGCTTCTATATGCTGGTGACTAACAACACGTACATAGGTGAGGATCCGCAATGTTGCATCGCATTGGTCTGAGCAGCATCCTGGCATATTGCGCCGTGGCTGGCGTGATCGGTGGAGTTTCGGCCCGAGGCGCTGAACCGCTCAAGGTAGGTGATCGCGCACCAGACTTCTCGGTCACTGGTATCGATGGCAAACAATTCTCGCTGAGCGACAAACTGAAATCCGGCAAGCACCTGGTGCTCATCTTCAGTCGGGCTCATTGGTGACCGTTTTGCATGCGGCAGCTAGGTGAGCTGCAGAAGCACGCCGAAGAGTTTGAGAAACTGAATGCTGAATTGATCTTTATCTTCCGCGAGGAAGAGAAGGGCATCGACGGGTTGAAGGAGATTCGCGATCGGCACAAGACGCGGTTTACCTTGGCCCTCGATCCGGAAAAGAAATCGACGCAGCGATATAGCAACGGTCGGATGGAATTCGACAACTACGTCGTCCGCGACGATGGGACCATCGTTGGCATCGTAGACGGCACGCTCCGCGAACGAGCCACAGCCGAACAATTGCTCAAGATCTTGCGGGACCTACAACAATGAGTTTTCTTCAGCCTCCTGCCTGCGGTCGGCGATGAATGGCGGGCAGGGGCGTGCGGAGGATCTCGCTCGTTGTGCAACCAGCGCCGATGCCCGTTAGCACTACGTCGACGGGCTGGACCGTCGCATCACCGGCGCGATCGCACCTGTCGTGCAACGGCTCGCCAAGCGGAAGCGGATGGGAATCGAACCCACCAGGCGCCTGTTCGGCACCTCACCGGTTTTGAAGACCGGGGCAGTCACCAGACTACGAACGCTTCCGTACCACGCGGATGACGGCCCGCGGTTCCGAATCGGCTTGTTCGGCCCTGTTGCCGTACGCAACCCCGTCGGTCACGACACGGCCACCAGGGCGCCTTAGCGCACCGAATTGCTTTGGGCGGCTGAATCCTGCTGGACCAGCCTGGCGCGCTGCAGCATCTCGTCGACCAGCGGCAGGACCACATCGGCGGGCAATGCATAGGTCGTCACGCGACCGGCTCGAGCGATATTCAATCCGACGACCTGTCCGTCCAGATCGACCAGCGGTCCGCCGCATTCGTGGGGTTGCAGTACGGTGTCGTGCATGAAAACCTGCTCAAAACCGGTCGACCGCGCACTGACGGGACCGCTGACTTCCATTTCCGTATCGTCCAGAAGTTCATCCGACAAATCCATCAGAATCGCTTTCAGGGCCAATTCCTGATCTCCTCGGCGGACTCGCAAAGCAACGGTGTCGCCGCCATGCATACCCGTGATGGCGCGGCGGAAACTGCGCAGTCCAGTCACGCTTCGGCCATTCACTTCGAAGATGGTGTCTCCCATCCGCAGTCCGGCCAGATCGGCCCCCGTCCCGGGCAAGACATGGATCACGGCGGCTCCCTGGGACGTGTCGGTCAGATTCACACCCAACACGGCGGTGGACTGCTCCACGGCCACGATTCCGGTGCTGACCACGCCGACGGCTCGGGGCATCTCGCTGGCATCGGTGGTCGCCACCCAACTACCCCGCGGCGGGATGCGCCGCCGCCATTGGGCGACTGGCAATCCGTCGGCATCGATATGCAACAAGGCCAGGTCGTTGTCCACCGCCTTATCCACTATTTGCGCTGGATACTCGCGTCCGTTGTACAGTTCGCAGTAAATATCCTCATCGCCCGGCAATTGGCTGGCCTTGGTGAGAATCCAACCGCGGGCATCGACCACGACCCCCAGAGCTACCTGGTCACCACCGGCCGAAACGCGCACCGTAGCTTGCCAGGATTGGCCGATTGCATCATGAAACGAGCGCAGGACAAACAGATTGTTGCGCTGGTTCGAAATTCGCAAACCGCTGGACAGATCCGGCCGAAAGCTGGACCTCTGAGCCGGTTCCTGTACGAATTGCCCCGCCGCCGGTTCGTGGACGATAATGCCGGCCCGGTCGGGGGCCGTGCCCGGGCCAGCCACGCGATCCAATGACCCGCCGCCGACCAGCCATAGACCGGCCAACGCCCCCAACGCGACGGCAAACAACGCCTGTACCGACGGACGCCCCAAGACGCAATGGGAAGTGCTTTCGTTCACGCGTGTTTTCTTTCCTGCTGATGAGAATACAAAGTCCTGCACAAGTCCAGGTCACCGTCGAGTTTCGCTGACAAGAGCGCCAGGTCTTGCTGGTAGTGAGGCCCGGTCAGTTCTCCGCAATTCCAACGGTCACCGGAAGTTGCAGAATCTGGTCGCCCCGCTGGATCCGCAATCGCAGGACGTCTCCCGGCATATGATTTTCTACGGCTAACCGCAGTTCCGCAAACGTCGTGATTTTCACTCCATCGACTGCGAGAACCAGGTCACCAGGTTCCAGCCCAGCACGATGTGCCGGCCCCCCCTGAACCACCGAAGCGATCAACGGGCGATCGTCGTTGCGCGTTCCGCTGACTCCGATCACCGGTTGGTAGCCCGGTAGGACTCCCCAGGCTTCGTTCCGTACCAGCCGATCCCAGCTTTCGGCATACACGTCGATGGGCACATGCATGTTGTCCACTACATCGGTGCCAATTCGCGAATGGATACCGACCAGCTTGCCTTCCAGGGTGAACAGGGGACCGCCGCTGTCACCACCAATCAATGCACAATCGGTGAACAGTGTATGAGGCGAACGATCTGGGCTGCCGCGGCGCACTGGTCCCCGCGCTATCGACAAGATGCGTCCGACCCGAATCACCACGCCGCGCTGCTGCTTCCATCCTCCGGGGTGGCCGGCAGCAATTACCCACTGCCCCTCCCGCAAAGTGCCACTCTCACCGAGCGTGGCATGGGGCCATGGCTCGCTTCTCTGCTCCACGATCTTGAGCAAACCCGCGTCCTTGTCGCGATTGACACCCCGCGTCTCAGCCCTGACCCGCGACCCGTCGGGCAACACCACCCAGGCTTCACGTCCTGGAGCGCCCGCGACGTGGGCCGCCGTCAACACGAAACCATCCGGAGTAATGATCACGCCGCTGCCTTGAGCGGGACCTTGTTGGACATTTACCGTAACCGCTTCGATTGCTGCAGCCACGTCGCTTTGCTGCGCCGCCAATAGCCGCAGCTCGTCCACCGACATCGGCTCACGTCCGCCAAACACATCCTCCAAGCCTGGCCGCAACGCCACGTAGGTAGCACCATCCGGGGAATCACTGCGATTGGTCGCCGCACTGGACGAGGCCGCGCCGGCCATCGGAGGTACGACCACCTTGCGAGCCGACCGCTGGGGACTTTGGGGCGGTTGGGCGATCGCCGGCATAGCGCTACCGGCGGCCAACCACACCAGCACTGCAATCGTCACAACCGTTCGCAACCACGAGCAATTTAGCGAGCGAGTCATTTGCTTTCGTTCCATGCTTCAGCGGCTCTCCGTACGAACGGGTGGAAGTCAATCGTTGTTGCCGGACCGATGCTCCCATTGTACGCAACGGGGAGGTCAAAGCTCAAATTCTCGATTGCGTCGATTATTCGCAACGCGAGCGAATAATTAAAGTATCCACGCCTTGGATTTGCGTGAAACCAGAGTGCTAAACCCACCGTCTAGAGAAGAAGTTCCGTTTCTAGGATTTATGCACGCCGCCAATACGTGCCACCCACCTATTTGCCCACCTATTTGCACCGCCCGGTCACATACGGCGCGGGGTCCCTCCGAGCCAGCTCCAGCGACGATCGCAGTTTTCTTGGTGGGCCGGCGGTCGCTACAGGAGCTCGTCACCCCCCCTACCTTGCTGGTTCCCCACAGGCCTACAAACCGGACATCCTATGCCAACACTGCCAGCCACACGCCGGCGATGGCCAGGGTCAGCAGCGTCACCGGAATGCCGATCCGCGCGTGGTCGCGCCAGGTAATCGTCACGCCCAGCCGGCCTGCCTGGTCGACCACGATCATGTTGGCAA
>RFIQ01000029.1 GCA_003695565.1 Planctomycetota bacterium
ATACCATCATCTTCCGCCACCTGACCAAGGAGGATCTCAAGAAGGTGATCGACTTCGAGCTGTCGAAGGTTCGCCAGCGATTGCTGGAACGCGGCTACGGACTGGAATTGACCGAAGAAGCCAAAGAGTTCCTGATCGAGAAGGGAGCCAATTTGGATTACGGCGCACGTCCACTGCGGCGCGCCCTCGAGCAGCGGATCGAGGATCCGTTGGCCGAAGAATTGCTGCGTGGGGCTTTCGAAGGCGTCAACACCATCGTGGTGGATGCCATCAAGAATGACGAGGGCCAGACGGTGCGCCTCGGTTTCCGGGGTGAGAATCGGCAACGCGAGGAGTCGCCGAAGCTGGCCGTGGCAGGTAGCGAGGAAGCGTAACCGTGGGTGAGCACAGGCGGTGAGTGTTTTCTCAGTCGAATGCATGGCGAATTCGAACGGGTCGCACGCAGGCAGTTTGTCGCGCGTGCGGCCTTTTTTGTTGCCCCTGGTCGCCCTGTTGGCCCTGGCGTCCCCCGCCGCAACCTGGGCGGAAACGCCGGGGGCAGGATCCGTCTCGTTGCGTTTCCAGGATGTCACCGAAGCTACGGGAATCGATTTCGTGCATTACAGCGGACGATCCGGCCACCGCTTTATTTATGAAACGATTTCCACCGGGTTGGTTACGCTGGATTACGACAACGATGGTTGGGTCGATGTTTACTGTCCCAACGGATGTCCGATGGTCGCCGACGCGCGCGGCGCATCGATGGGCAACCGACTGTATCGCAATCTGGGTGGTTGGCGTTTTGCCGATGTCACCGACGCCGCTGGAGCTGGCGATGATGGGTTTGCGTTGGGAGCCACGGCTGGAGACTTCGACAACGACGGCGATCAGGATTTGTTAATCGCCAACTATGGGCCCAGTGTATTGCTGGAGAACAACGGCGACGGGACCTTCGACCGTAGGCCGCTGGATACCGGCCGGGCGCCCAATGGCGCCCGGCGCATGTCGACGGGCGTGGCCATGCTGGATTATGACGGCGATGGCATGCTGGATTTCTATCTGGCGAACTACATCCAGTTCGACCCGAACCGAGGGGGCCAACGGCTGGTGTTCGGCGTTCCGGCGGCTCCCGGCCCCAAGGACTACGTCCCCGATCACGACTTGCTGTTGCGCAACGATGGACAGGGAGGGGTGCTGGATGTGAGTCGATCGTGCGGGATCGCAGACTATTTCGGCGCTGGAATGGGCGTCGTGGCATTCGACTTCGATGACGATGGTGACGTGGATGTTTTCGTTTGCAACGACTCCGCCCCCAATTTTCTGTTTGAAAATGAGGGAGATGGTCGATTCGCTGAAATCGCCCTGCTGGCTGGCGTGGCATATGACGTCACCGGGGCGCAGCAAGCCACCATGGGGGCCGATGTGGGGGATTGGGACAATGATGGGTGGCTGGATCTCGTGACCACCAACTTCTCGCAGGAAACGCCGACGCTGTACGAGTATTCCGGGGATGGTTTTTTCGATGATATTGGTCCGGTTGCCGGGTTGGGCGATGCGCACCCACGAGTGACTTGGGGGGTCGTTCTGGCTGATTTTGACCACGATTCCCAATTGGATGTGTACCTGGGGGCAGGACATCTGTTCGATATCGTGGCTGAATTGAATACCGCCGACCAGTTCGCAGTTCCCAACTATGTGTTCCACCAACGCAATGGGCGATGGGTGGATGTCAGCCAGTCCATACCGGCCGTGGGGACGGTCCACCAGGTGACGCGCGGCGTGTGTGGCGAGGATTTCGACCGCGACGGGGATATCGACCTGATTTGTTTGAACTTTGATGGTCCGGTGCAAGTACTGGAAAATGTGTCGACGGTCCGCGGCCAGTCGATCGAATTGCTGTTGGTCGGTCGAAAAGCCAATCGCGATGCGGTAGGAGCGCATATAATCACAACCGACGAAGCGGGAGGCTCGCGTAGGTTTACCGTGGTCAGTGGGCGGGGCTACCAGAGCGACTTCGGGCGCTATCTGCACATCACCACGCCGTCGGCATCGGTACCCGAGGTTACAATTCGTTGGCCTAAGGGGAATCAGCAGAGAGTATCGAACCTGTCGGCAGGCCGAGTTTGGGCGGTAATCGAAGGGGAGCCAGAGGCAATTGATCTGGGACGGTTCCAAGCAGATTGAAGCAACCAAGCCATCTTCGCGAGACAATGCGAGTTGGTTTTGGGGGGCGGTGGCGATGTGGCTCGGAGCGGCCTTGCTGGCGGGTTGCCATGGCGATCGATCTGTGGATTCTTCGCCGAGTGTATCCCCTACGGCAGCAGCTTCTGTTGAACCGCATACCGGGACCGACCCCACAGCAGGTGCCGGGGATGCTGGAGGGGCTGGAGGGGATGGAAGGGCCACGACTGGAAACGCGGCGGTATCGCGGGGCAGTTGGGAAGGCCCTGTGGATCGGAGTGACGTACCGGCTGTGGCCGGGTCCACCGCGGCGACGCCGGCGCCGATCTCGCTGTCTCTCGCATTGACGGTGCCGGAAACATCGGCTGCTTTGCGTGCGGAGGCCACGGAGCTGATGACCGACTTGGTGCGGCAATTGCCCCAGTCCCCCGATGCTCTGGAAGTGAAGGCCCGCATGCACTTCTTGTTCGGAGAGAATGAACAGGCCGAAGCGGATTGGCGGCAAGCATTGGCGATCAGTCCCGACTACGGGTACGCTCATTTGGGAATCGGCAAAGCCGCCATGCGACATGATCGACTGGAGGAAGCCGAGCAGCACTTGGTAAAGGCCATGGAACTGCTGCCTCTGCTCGAGGAGGCCGCGTTGGAACTGGCGCAGGTGTATACGCTGCAGGGGCATCTGGAACGAACGGTTTCTGTTTTACAATCATTTGTGGAGAAGAAACCCGATGCGGCCGAGTCGTGGCTGGTGTTGGGTCAATCCTTCCTGGCCCTGCGCGATTACGAGCGTGCCCGGCAAGGGTTTGCGCGCGTCTTGGAACTGCGGCCCGATGCAGCCCGTGCTCAAGAGGGGCTCGGCCGAGCGCTGGTTCGGTTGGGCCAGCGCGAAGAAGCGAAAAGGTTGCTGGAAGCCCAAGCATCCGCGCGGCGGTTGACCGAAGCGAGCAACCGGACGCCGGAAGAAGCCTTCGTTAATGAGAAAAAGGATGTCGCCAGGCTGTATGTGGATGCGGGGCGGATTTTGGTCCATTTTCAGCACTTGGACGCCGCCGAGCTGGTGTATCGCAAGGCGATTCTGCTCGATCCGCACAATATGGATGCCTGGAGCCTGTTCCTTCGCCTGTTGCAACAGATGGAAAAAATGAATGAGGCTTGGGTGATGGCCGGTGAGATGTGCGAAGCGAATCCCGACGATGCTACCGCCCAGTTGACCCTGGCCTTGCTGGGAGCACGCGTCGGCGAGCTGCACGATCCGATCGCCGCAATGGATCGCGTGATCGAGCTCGCGCCGCAAGATGCTAACGCGCATCAGACGTTCGCTCGGCTCTTGCTCGAGAACCGGCGTGACTTCCCTCGAGCTTTACAGTTGGCCCATCGCGCGGTGGAGCTACGCGGCTCTGCAGCCGACCACGAAATGTATGCCCAGACACTGGCGGTGAACCAGCAGTTTGAGAAAGCCCGCGAGGAGTTGGAAGAGGCGGTGCGGCTGGATCCAGACAATCCATTGTATCGCGGCGCCTTGCAACAACTGGACGCTTTCCTGCAAGCGAAGTCCGCGCAGTGAACCGCCCTGCACAGCGTATTCCCTGCCATCGCAGCCGTCGATTTTGGATCCACGGGAAATCAACGTGTCACGCAAGAAAAGAAAACGCAAACCATCGCCGGTTCGTGCCGAGCCCGCGCAGCGTCGACAATCCGCGGTTCATCCCAGGTGGAAAATCGTCGGAGTAATCTTGGTGATCGCTGCAGGCATGTGGGGGCTGGTGCAGTGGGAAAGCGGTCGACGCGCGCGGCGAGTTGAGGCGTTTCGCAGTGAGACCATGCGGCGGTTGGAACTGGGGGATTGGGAAGGGGCGGAAGCGATGGCCTCTCGCTGGGCCGTCGAGGATCCGAGCCCCGATGCCTGGATGGCTGCCGCCCAGGCTGCCTGGGAGAAAGCCGACGCGGAGCGCGTCGCCTTTTACCTGCAGCAGATTCCCGACCCTGCACCGCTTGATGCTTATCTGAGATTGGGATTCATCCAGATGGAGGCCCTGGGCGACCCGCTGGCGTGCGTAGCGACTTGCAACAAGACGCTCGAGTATTTCCCGGACGATACGGAGACCCACGAACGCCTGTTGTACTTCTATGCCATGACCTGCCAGAGCGATTTATTGCGGAGGGAGGTAGATCGTGCCGTGCAGGCTGGCGCGGACAGCTTGACCAGCTACGCTTACTTGCTGAGCGGGCAATGGTTGCGGTTCAAGAACGGCGTCGAAGTGAATCAGCGCTGGTTGCAGAAGTATCCAGACGAGGAAGTGTTTCTGGTGGGAGCCGTACTGAATCTGACGCAACACCCTATGTTGGAAGAGATCGCCCGCGCGGAAATGCCGACCGCGGATGCGGAACCGCGGCCGCGTGAATACGCCGCACAGCAAGTGCATGCGATGTTGCAGCGATTTCCTCAGAATCTCGAGCTGCTGGCCGAAGAGATTCGCAATTTGTGCCGCAATGGCGACGTCCCGCAAGTTGCCCGACTGCTGGCGGGCGCGCCCGCCGCAGCACTGCAAGACAATCGCTTCTGGCGGTACAAGGGCTGGCTGCACGCGGCACAATCAGAGTGGCCCGATGCCATTGCGGCGTATCGCCGCGCTCTGGAAATCGCTCCCTGGGATTGGGCCAGCCGGCTCGAACTGGCCAGCGCCATCCGCGCGACCGAGGGAGTGGCTGCGGCCGCCGATCTGCAACGAACCGCCGATAGGGGAAAACGCCTGGTCATCCAAATTCGTGGTTCGCAGAACATCCACGAACTGGAACCTCCTGAGACTTACGAACAAATGCGTGACTATTTGCGCGACTGCGGGCGCAATGATCTCGCGGATCGCATCGATCGCCTGCTGGGGGCGGCGGGCCACAGCCATTGATCGGGCGCCCTGCCCTGTCGCGGTCTCCAAGTGGCGGGCGGCCTGTTTGCGGTGGGCGTTCCCAATCGGCAGCGCGCCGCCTGCCCCCTTCTTCGCCCACCCCGGCCTTGGGTGCCAGGATCTACGGCTGCCCAGCAAGGAGCGTCTGGAAGCGAGACCGAGGGCAACACCGGGGCCGTCGGCGTGTCAGCGGGCAGTGGACGCGGCGGGCAGTTTCCATGCCTCCAAGATCTCTCGGCTGACTTCGGGCCAGACCCGGATGAAGTGGTCGCGCATGGGGGGATTCTTCGCATCGCTGCCTGTCATGATGACGATATCTTCCATCTCTCGGGCAGGCATGTGGCAGTCGATGCAATTGGACGTTAACGATGCTGGAGGGACCGTATCGTGCAATCCACAGTCCTGGGCGGCATGACAGTTCATGCACCTGGCGGAAAACAAGGCCAGGTCCCCGCGTTCAAAGGCGTGGGGATCGTGGCAATCGACACAGGTCATGGCGTCGCTCTGCGTGAAACAGCGGCTCATGCGCAGCCGCGGCAATTGCGAGTTGGAGTGGATGCCTGCCGGTTCGGCGTTGTAGTCGAACCGATAAAAATTCTCCAAGGGCTGCCCGGGACGGAAGTGAAACGGCGGCTGGATCATCTCCTGGGGCAACCCACCGTGGCACAGTTGGCAGATTTCCATCGATCGTTCCGGCGGCAAATTTGCGGGATTCGTGATATGGTGCGGTTCTGCATCTTCCTGTTGGCGATGGAACTCGACGTGCTTTTCCCCTGGACCATGGCATTTCTCGCAGGTAACGCCGAGCACCATCGTATCGGGACGGTACTGGTTGATGGTACCAGGAATCGCTTGAGCGTAGGTCGTGTGGCACTCCAGGCACAGCGGCAAAATGGGACGGGCGTAATCAGCAGTCCCGTCGATGAACCCTGGGCTGTTGGCCCACCGGCCGAGACTCTCCACGTACGATACGTGCATTTGGTAAAGATGATCCTCGTTCCAGTACAAGTAGGTTTGCCCGACTTTCCCCGAGCCAGTCGCCAAACCGAATGGGAAGTCCTCTGCGTAAGTATCCCGACCGGAGGTCAACAGGACGCGCTGGATGAGTTTGCCATTGACATCCAACATGTGGAATTTCAGGTTAGGACAGGCCGTGGTCAGCTCGTTCTCGCCTGGGGCGAAGGATCCCTTGACCGTCGCACGCGATGCGATGGCTGACGTATGAAAGTGCGATGTGTGCTGGTATCCTTCGAAGTAGTCCTGGTGGCATTCCGCGCACACCGTCGGCCCGAGGTAGCCTCCCTGATCGGGCGGCGGCAGAGGCTGGGGAGGTGGGACGATAGGGAGAAGGACCTTGCACAAGTCGATGCTGCCGTCAGACCGACGAAAGCGGTTTCCTTCCGATAACAAGTATTCGTCGATCTCCATGTACGTGACATTGGTCAGCTTGTCTTCGGACCCCGCAGGACTTCCCGTTCGTCTCAGCACCTGCGTGACACCGATCAATCCCAAGCCAATCAAAGTGCTGACCAACAAGAGGCGTTTCAGGCGTCGAGGATTACGAGGTGTGGGATTGGCGGAAAGCATGAGCAAGCACTGCGCAATTCAATGATCGTCGAGCGAGGACAGCAGGTGACGCGGCGCACCGGATTGGTTCATGATAAGACCGTGTGTGCTGGGGAGCAATCCACGCAGAACAACGCTCGAGCCGATTGCGTACAATGACCAGGGATGGGCGAGGATCTGAACAGGGCTGGTGGGGAATTGGAATGGGGCGAAGACTTTCTGTAGAGCGGGCCGAGCCATGTTCTGTGCTGGCCGCGACCTGGCCCGGTCTGATCCTGTGGGGCGTGCTGGCCGTGCTGTGCATGGGGTGCGACCGTTCCCTGCCGCCTTCGGAGGATCCTGGCGACCGAGCCTCCCAACCTGGCTCCCCCCTTTCAACCCATCCTCCGCAGGAATCTCCTGGCTTCGATGTGGCGATTCCACAGTTGGATACTGGATCCCCGAAACCTGTAACCAGCGTGCGATTCACCGAGTGGCAAGAGGAGTTGGGTATCGATCACGTCTATCGCAATGGGCAACAAGGCAGAGCCCTGCTCGTGGAGACGATCGGTGGTGGTTGCGGTTGGTTGGATATCGACAACGATGGTTGGCCCGATCTGGTCCTGAACCAGGGGGGGGATCCCACCACGACCACCCGTGACGGCCAGCCCACCGACCGGTTGTATCGCAACCGCTTCGGTGTTCATTTCGACGAAGTGACGGTTCCTGCCAGGTTCGACGAACGCGACTACAGCCAAGGGGTGGCGGTGGGGGATTACAACGGGGACGGGTTCGACGATTTTTGCATCACCAACATCGATGCAAATACTTTGTGGATGAATTGCGGTGACGGAACCTTCTATGAGGTATCCCAACTTGCCGGGGTCGCTGACCCACGGTGGAGTACTTCTGCCGCATGGGCAGATATCGATCGGGATGGCGACCTCGATTTGTATGTTTGCAACTACTGCGTTTACGATCCACGGAACCCGCAGGAGTGCAAGGACGCGGCAGGCTACGACACGATCTGCAATCCTAACATGCTGGGGGCATGGCCCGACGCGTGTTACATCAACGCCGGAGATGGCACCTTCCGCGATGAAGCGGCCGAACGAGGATTGAACCGGCCGCCAGGGCGGGGATTGGGTGTGGCGATCGCGGATTTCACCAACGATGGCTGGCCAGATATCTACGTGGCCAATGATACGACGGATAACAACCTGTATGTGAACGGGCGGGATGGTCACTTTGTGGATGAGGCACCGCTGCGCGGCTGTGCGGTCGACCGCGAAGGCAATCCGCAAGGCAGTATGGGATTGGCCGTGGGAGACTATGACGGCAATGGATGGTTGGATATCTATTGCACGCATTACTATGAAGAATCGAATACGCTCTATGCCAATCAAGGGCAATTCGGATTCCAGGATCGCACGGCGCTGGAAGGTTTGCACCAGCCGACGCTGCGCTATCTAGGGTTTGGTACGGTATTCGCCGATTTTGATGCCAACGGATTTCCCGAACTGCTAGTGGCCAACGGGCACGTTGACAATTCGTTGCGCGCGGCAGATCCGCGTATGCGCCCTCAGTTGTTCACCCGCGGTGAATCGGGACGGTGGGTCGAAATCGGTTCGCAGGCAGGCGGTTACTTCGAGAAAAAGTTCCTGGGGCGCGGGATTGGAACGGCCGATTTCGACCAGGATGGAGATCTGGACGTGTGCGTTGTCCATGAGAATGACCCGGTCAGCGTTTTGCGCAACGATTCGCGACGACAGGACTGGCTGCAGATCCGCCTGGTGGGCAGTCCCACCAACCGTCGAGCGATCGGTACGCGCGTTACAGTTCGCACCGCGCTGCGCACATGGATGCAGGAGCTGATGGGGGGCGGATCGTATGCATCCTCTAGCGATCCCGGCTTGCACTTCGGGTTGGGGGCAGTGCCGGGGGACCAGGTGCGGTTGCAGGTGCGCTGGTTCGACGGGCAAGTCGAGGAGCTGGAGGTAACGCCCAACCGGCAAGTTGTCCTGCGATGGGCGATGGCCAAATGACAGTGCAGAGCGGTGGTGAAGTGCGCTCGCCCAGCCGCGTTGCTATTCCTGGTAAGTCGGCCAGTAATACATGATGTCGTTGCGCTGCTCGGAGTCGTTGAGTAGCGTATCGGGGTGATCTGCGTACCACTTGCGCAAGGTCGTGATAACGTAGGGATAATCAGGCAAGGGGATGCGGTCGGACTCTTGCAAGTATCGGACGTCCTGGTACAGCAGGACGAGTTGTTTGGAATCGGTGAAGCCTCCCAAACGCAAGTCGATCGGCTCGGTCGAATCGCCCGTGAATACGCGGGTCGTATCCAGCAGATAATTGTGGGTGACGACGATTGGCTTTCCGCCAACGGTGGTGGAGAGGATCAGATTGTCGCGACGCTCAGTGGGCCGCAAGATGATGGCGACGGATTTGCCGTTGGCCTCGATGCCGCAAACCAGGCGATCATCGATGTCGGATTCAATGACCCGGCGGAACGGAGGGTTGGTCAACGCCAGTTCATCATTGGCGAATCGCAATGGTGGATGGTCGTCTAGGCCAGCGGGCGTAAGTTCCGCCTCCAGACGCCGCGCCTTGGCACGCGCCGGGTCTTCTTCCTCGAAGGACATCCATACGACGGAGGCGAATGCCGCCAGGCACAGGCCGATCCCGACCAGTAGGTAAATCCATCCTCGTCCGGCACGCCGGGGCTCCTCGGCTTGCCAGCTCGTTTCGATTTCTGTCACATCGCGCATCAGACGTACTCCTCTCGAAAGCAAGGAACCGTGCGGTGGGGATGTGCGCCGGTGATCGTGCTGGCCCCCGCCGATCTACCGACAGAACGAGCGACGGTGGTAGGGCTCATTCCGTTCTCCTTTCCTGATAG
>RFIQ01000387.1 GCA_003695565.1 Planctomycetota bacterium
ACGCCCAAGAAGATGCCTGGATCAATCGATGGGACGAGGCGGTTCAAGCCACCTGGGACGCTGCCGAGCTGCAGACCTACAAGGCCATTTACGATACGCAGCAGCACGAGGATCGCTTGAAGTCCGATGCCCGCAGCGGCATCGAGGAGATTCGGCACAAGGCCCAGCAACGCGTGGCGCAAGTCGAGCAATCGTTCGCCGAGGCGAAGGCCGCCGCGGCGCAGCGCCAAAAGGACTTGACCAAGCAATTGTCCCAACTCCGCCAACGCATCGACGCGGCGCTGCAACGAATTGCACTTGTTTTTACACAGAACAGTTTAAGGATGCCCGCGGGTCAGCCACCGCAAGAAGAGTTGGGCGATTGCCCTGGCGACCTCCCAGCGTGCCTCGAGGAGGCGCAAAGGTCGGTGGAACAGGCGGAGCAGGTCAGCGAGCGTCTGACTCGCAACCCGTTGGCACGGTTCTTCGGGTCCGCCTGGTGGTGGGGGACCTGCGGTCTGTTGTTCATCGGATTGGCCCTGGGCCTGGTCCTCGGCGGGCAACAGCCGATTCTCGTGGCCGTGGCGATCGCCGCTGCGTCAACCATCGCTTTCCTGGTATTCGGCGTGTTGGGTATCCGACCTATGATGCGTCGGATGATGCACCGCGAATGCAACGTATACTTCGCCGCTCATGCGAACTGGGAGCGTCAAGCCCGTCGGGCGGAAGAGCTGAACAAGCAACGAACCGCCCAGGAAATCCAGCGGCACGCTCAAAAACGCGAGCGAAGAATCCAGCGTGCCAGGCAGTGGGAACAGGAGCAGATCGAGAAAATCAAGTCGGAGTTGGAACGCGACATCCAGCAATTGCAGGAGTTTTCCCGAGCCCAGAAGATGGCGGCTGCCGAGCGGTTGTCCAGCGGTTTGCAGCAGCATGAACTGGAGTTCCATACGCGTCTCGAAGAGGAACAAACGCGGTTGCAACAGGCCCGGGAGGCGGCTCAGCGTCAGGCGGAGCAAGAGCTGGAAGCGAGTCGTCGACACTTTGCCGAGTTCCAGCAATTGCTGCAAAGCCGCTCCGCCACGGGGATTCGCAAAGCCATCGATCTTGTGCAACGCCATGAGCAATGGTGCAGCCAGCATTTCCCGCCTTTCAGCCGTATGGTCGGCGAGAATGGCGACTGGCCCGAAGCCGTGCAGGAACCGGCCGTTCCATTGGGGCGGGTACAGTTGGCAGAGGTCGTCGGTCAAGATCTGCTGTCCCAGATGGATTCGCCCGACTTGGCTGCAACGCTGCTCTATTTCCCGATCCATGATGGCCCCTTGGTGGTCCAGGCCGAACAAGACGACGCGTCGCTGTCTCTCGTGCGACAGATGATCTTGCGAGCGCTTACCGGTTGGGGATGTGGCCGCGTGCAAGTGTGCGTGATGGACCCACATGGCCTGGGAAGGGACTTCGGATGGTTGATGCACTTGGGAGATGTCGATCCCCAACTGGTTTACAATCGCGTTTGGACCCAGGGAGTGCACATCAGCCGCAAACTGGAAGAGCTCTCGCGGCAGGCGGAGGATTTCATCCAACAGTCGTTGCGCGACCAGTATGAGCATATCGCCCAGTACAATCGAGATGCAGGTTCCCTGGCCGAGCCCTATCGGATTCTCCTGTGGCGCGGCTTTCCCGCTGGGCTGCAGGACGATGCCGTGCGCAATTTGATCAGCCTGATCAAGTCGGGTCCCAAATGCGGCATCTTCCCTCTTCTGTGCCTGGATGCAACATCGAACGCCTCTCTGCCGCCGGATATTGCTCAGGCGTTAGAGGGTTGTATCCGGCTTACCTGCGGGGCTCCGGGAGCGGACTGCAAGTTGTCGACCGCGGCCGGAGACGTGGAACTCCCCTGCGTACCGCAGGCGGAAGTCGATGACTCGGTTGCGCAACAAATTGTGCAAGAGGTGGGGCGCCGGTCGCGGCTGGCCGCGCGCGTCGAGGTCCCGCTCACCCAGATGCTGCCGTCGGATGACGCCTGGCAGACCGCCGATGCCTCGACCCACCTGGAGATTCCCCTGGGCCAGAGCGGCGTGGGACGCGTCCATTCGATCCGCTTGGGAATCGGCACAGCCCAACATGCCATCATCGCCGGTAAGACGGGATCCGGTAAATCTTCGCTGTTGCACGCCATGATTACCAGCGCCATTGCTCGTTACGGCCCCGGCGACCTGCGGCTGGTTTTGTTGGACTTCAAGAAAGGTGTCGAATTTCAAGTGTATGCGGAACGCCAGTTGCCGCACGCCGACATCATCGGGATCGAAAGCCACCGCGAATTCGGGCTGAGCGCTTTGCAATACGTCAATGACTGCCTGCATCGCCGCGGGGCTATGTTTCGCGCTGCGGGCGTACAGGATATCGCCACCTGGAATACCCTGCACCCGGAACAGAAACTGCCGCGCGTTCTGCTCATCGTCGATGAGTTCCAGGAGTTGTTTTGTGCGGACGACCGGATTGCATCCGAAGCCGAGTTGGCACTCGACCGCATCGTGCGACAGGGGCGATCCTTCGGCGTCCATGCAGTGCTCAGCAGCCAGACTCTGGCCGGCTCCTATTCCTTGCCCCGCACCACCCTGGGACAGATGGCGGTACGCATCGCCCTGCAATGCGATCCAGCCGATGCTCAGATCATCTTCGACGAAGACAACCCGGCAGCAGCTCGGCTGAAGCATCCCGGGCAAGCGATCTACAATGATGCCGGTGGCAGAATCGAAGGCAACCAGCCCATGCAGATCGGTTGGCTGCCGAAAACTACCCAGGTCGAATTGCTGGAACGGGCCGGACGAGGCTATCGCAACGAGGATCCCACCACCAACCTGCTGGGCAAGACCATCGTGTTCGACGGCAGCAAACCGGCATTGTGGAACGCCGCGGCAGCCGAAC
>RFIQ01000030.1 GCA_003695565.1 Planctomycetota bacterium
GTCGCAAGACAGAGAACAGACCAAACGAACATCTCTCGATTGAGTTGCAGAGCGAACGATGATTCAACAAGAAACACGATTGGCAGTGGCCGACAATAGCGGCGCCAAGGAAGTCATGTGCATCAAGGTGTTGGGGGGCACCCGCCGACGATACGCGGGACTAGGGGATATCATCGTCTGCTCGGTAAAGTCGGTGCAACCCGGAAGCAACTTGAAAAAGAAGTCGATCGTCCGGGCCGTGGTCGTGCGCTGCAAACAGCCCACCCGCCGCCCCGACGGCAGTTACATCCGCTTCGACAGTAACGCTGTGGTGCTCATCGACAAGGATGCCAACCCCCGTGGTACGCGAATTTTCGGCGCTGTGGCTCGCGAGTTACGCGAACGACGATTCATGAAGATCGTCAGTTTGGCCAGTGAAGTAGTGTGAGGCAGAACGCTCGGCGCAGTCGCAGTTGGAGCTGAGAGGCACAAGAGGTAGGACAATGTTGATTCGCGAAAACGATGAAGTAGAAGTGATTGCCGGTGTAGACAAAGGCAAACGAGGGCGGGTGCTGAAAGTCGATCGGAAGACGGGGCGGGTGATCGTCGAGGGAGTCCGTTTGTCGTACAAGCACGTCCGCCGATCGCAGAAGAATCCCCAAGGGGGGCGATTGAGCCGGGAGATGCCGATCGACGTCAGCAATGTGATGTTGATCGACCCGCAGACCGGCAAGCGGACGCGCATCGGCGTGCGGTACCTGCCCGACGGCAGCAAGGAGCGGTACGCCAAGAAGAGTGGTGCATCGTTGGGGATCATCGCTCCGCCCAAGCCGCGTTACGCACAACAAAACGGCTGAGCCAGCGGTTGCCGACTTTTGGGCACCGCAGGCATGAGAAACAAGTTTTTCGGTTTAATAGACAAAGTTTGGGATTCCAGCGATGGTTCCACGGTTGCAAGAGCGTTACGAGAAAGAGATTCGTCCGGTGCTGGCGGAGCGATTGGGGATTTCCAACCCCATGGCGATTCCCAAGCTGACGAAGGTCGTCATCAACATGGGAGTCGGCTCAGCCATCGCCGACAAGAAGAATCTGGATATGGCGGCCGATGCCTTGGCGGAAATCGCTGGCCAGCGGCCGGTGATTACGCGCGCCCGGAAATCCATCGCGGGATTCAAGCTGCGTGAGGGAATGCCCATCGGGTGCAAGGTAACCTTGCGTCGCCAGCGAATGTACGAGTTCCTGGATCGCCTGATCAGCATCGTCTTGCCGCGTGTACGCGACTTTCGCGGTGTCAGCCGCACTGCCTTCGACGGGCATGGCAATTACAGCCTGAGCCTGTCCGAGCAGTTGGTGTTTCCCGAGCTGAACCCCGACAAGTACACCAAGCCGCAAGGGATGAATATCGTCATATGCACGACGGCTGGCGACGATGCGGCAGCCTTGCTGCTGCTGGAACAAATGGGAATGCCCTTCAAGGCGGCCAAGGAATCGTCTGCGGCCTAAGGCGTCGGTTGGCCCGGCGGGGCAGGCCAGCGGCCGGTCGCGGCCGAGCACGGTTGTTTTTATCGAGTTATTGGATCAACGGAGCGGACACAATCAAGTGGCAAGCAAAAGTAAAATAGCGAAAGCCAATCGGACTCCCAAGTTTGCAGTGCGACGTGAAAACCGTTGCAAATTATGCGGTCGCCCGCGAGCCGTGTATCGCAAGTTCGGAATCTGTCGGATTTGCTTCCGCAACCTGGCTGACCGTGGATTGATTCCCGGCGTGAAGAAGGCCAGTTGGTGAGCTGTGGAAGGGTCCGGTGGCGTGTGCCGCCCGGGCCGTTCCAATCAAGTATGCAAGAGTAAGCGTTGGACGCCGATCACTGGTTTATCCAGATCGGCCTTGGTGAAAAAAGAGGGACGTATAACGCGATGATGACCGACCCTATCGCCGACATGATGACTCGTATCCGCAATGCCGTCCGTGTGGAGCGATCCCACGTCGACGTGCCTTTGTCTCGAGTGAAGCGAGGAGTTGCTGAGGTGCTCAAGCGCGAAGGCTACATTTGGGATTACGAGATCGTGGACGCCCAACCGGTCAAGCTTTTGCGGATCGAGCTGAAGTACGGCCCCAACGGTGAGCGGGTGATCCAGTCCATCCGCCGGATCAGCAAGCCGGGGCGACGGGTGTACAGCAAGAGCCGCGAACTGCGACCGGTACTGAATGGACTGGGGATTTCGATCCTCAGCACCAGTCGGGGCCTGGTCAGCGACCGGGAAGCCCGGCAACAAAACATTGGCGGCGAAGTGCTGTGCGAGGTCTGCTGATCGCGCTCGCAGCGCCGCTGGCATTCATACCATTGTCCTAGCAACACATTCGATAGAGAATTTCGCCATGTCGCGAATCGGGAAAAAACCAGTTCCAATTGCCGATGGTGTAACCGTAACGGTGACGGGCAATGTCGTCACCGCCGAAGGCCCGAAAGGCAAATTGCAATTCGCCTTCCGCCCCGAGGTTTCCGTTGCCGTCGATACGGAAGCCAAGACCGTCACCGTATCCCGCAGCTCCGACGAGCGGACGGCTCGGGAATTGCACGGCCTGACTCGCTCGGTGATCAACAACATGATCCACGGCGTCAAGGAGGGTTACGAAAAGCGGTTGGAGGTCGTCGGCGTCGGATATCTGTGTGCTGTCCAAGGCAATGAATTGCAATTGCGCGTGGGATTCGCCAACGAACTGAAGAAGCAGATTCCAGAGGGATTGGAAGTCACCTGTCCCACCCAAACGCAGATCGTTATCAAGGGGTGCGACAAGCAGAAGGTGGGTCAGTTCGCGGCCGAGGTGCGAGCCTTGCGGAAGCCGGAGCCCTACAAGGGCAAGGGAATTCGTTACCAGGGTGAACAAGTCAAATTGAAGCCTGGCAAGTCGGCGACATAGTCGTCGGTGCCGGAGTGCGGCGATGGGCGCTGTCGTAGGAGCCCATCGAGTTGAAAACAAGGTTGGTTCCATTGTCGATGGGTGAACCGTGAGACTCAAGAAGATCATTAATAATCAACGTCGCCGTCGTAAGTTCCGGGTGCGGAACAAAGTGCGGGGAACTGCCGATCGCCCGCGGTTGTGCGTGCATCGCACGCTGAAGCATTTTTCCTGCCAGGTGATCGACGATTCGCAAGGCCGGACGTTGGTCGCCGCTTCGACGCAGGACAAGTCGTTGGGCATCGCCAACGGTGGCAACTGCCAGGCGGCAGAGGTCGTCGGCAAGGCCGTTGCGGAAAAGGCGCTGCAGGCCGGCATCAAGCAGGTGCGGTTGGATCGTGGCGCGTGCAAGTACCACGGTCGCGTGGCAGCTTTTGCCAACGCGGCCCGCGAAGCAGGTTTGGAGTTTTAGCGAGTAATCAAGTCGGGGACACACGGGACCGTTCCGTGGAAAACAGTTAGACGAATGGGAGCGCCAGATTCGTGGCTACGGACAATGATCAAGTAGGCGGTTCGATTGAACACGTGCTGAAAATCAATCGATGTGCAGCGGTTGTCAAAGGCGGACGCCGATTCAGCTTTTCGGCATTGGTGGTCGTCGGCGATGGTAACGGCCGTGTCGGGTTCGGGTACGGCAAGGCCAACGAGGTTCCCCCGGCTGTGCAGAAGGCGCAGAAACAGGCCAACCGGGAGATGATCGAGGTGCCGGTGGTCGGCGGGACGATCCCGCATGCCGTGACCGGACGCTTCGGTGCCGCCAAAGTCGTTTTGCTGCCCGCCAGCCCCGGTACCGGTATTATCGCCGGCCCGGTCGTTCGCGCGGTGTGCGAAGCAGCCGGCATCAAGGACATATTAACCAAGAGCTTCAGTTCCAATACACCAACCGTACTGGTCAAAGCGACTTTCGATGCGTTGTCCCAACTGCGGACTCGCGAGGAGATCGAGCGGTTGAGAGGAGTAGCAGTGTCATGAGAATCGATGACGTCAATCGGGGCATCCATAAATTCCGCAAGCGAAAGCGGATCGGTCGCGGCACCGCCTCCGGGCAGGGCAAGACCGCCGGGCGCGGGCAGGATGGTCAAAAGTCCCGCCGAGGCTCCTCACGGCACCCAGCCCTCGTCGGCGAAGACTTGCCGATGATCCGCCGGATTCCCAAACGCGGTTTCACCAACCGTTTTGCCGCCACGGTGGTCAGCATCAACGTGTGCGATCTGGCTGCCCGCTTCGATGCCAACGACGAGGTCACCCCCCAAATCCTCAAGGAACGGGGAATCATCAAGCGTCGGTTCGACGAGATCAAGATTTTGGGAAATGGCGAAATCGACAAGCCTCTCAAAGTAACCACACATCGCATCAGCGAGTCGGCTCGGCAGAAGATCACCGCCGCCGGCGGAACCGTGACGGTCGTACCAGCCAAGCAAACTCCGCAGCAACGCGTTGCCCAGCGGCGTGCCAAGCAGGACTAACCCGCGTCGGTTTTTTTCCGAACGGATGGACGCGCGTCCTGGGCGGCTGTAGATGCCCCGGGGCGAGTGGGAATCATGATGAATACTTTCAAGGAATTGCCGCAATTCCGTTCTACGGGTCCGACCGTCAACTTGGCGGCCAGGGTCGGCTGAGCGCGAAGGGCTGAGGGCCGTTGCCCTATCGGTTCCGATCAGCAGTGGAGTGATGGAGGCGAATCCATGTGGGAAAAAGTCCGGATCATTTTTACGATCCCCGAATTGCGCCAGAAGATCCTTCTGACGTTGGCGCTGCTCGGCGTGTACCGGATCGGTTACCAGATTCCGTTGCCCATGATCAGCCCGCGCACCATGGGGGCCGGGAATCAGCTCGATACCTTCCTGGAGCGCTTCTCGGTCTTCGCCGCAACCGATTTGCGGGAGCTGACGATCTTCGGGCTGGGGATCATGCCCTATATTTCCGCTTCGATCGTGTTCCAGTTGCTGGGCAGCGTTTGGAAGCCGATCGAGCAACTCCGCAAGGAAGGCCAAACGGGGATGCGGAAGATCAACGAATACACGCGTTACTTGACCGTCGTGCTGTGCATCTTGCAGAGCTGGATGTTCCTCAAGTATGTGATCATGAGCAATCCGGCCAACGTAGCGCCGCAATTCTATGCCCCCGGCACAACCAATTTGTATTGGGGCTGGCAATTGACGGCCGTCGCCATCATGACATGTGGAACGGTTTTCCTGATGTGGCTGGGAGAACAAATCGACGAATACGGTATCGGCAATGGCATCAGTTTGCTGATCATGGCCAGCATTCTGGCTCGCATGCCCCAAGCCTTGATCGAGCTGCGGCAAAACATGACCACTGAGCTGAGCGGATCCAGCGGTGAAATCGGGCCTGACAAATTGATCGTGCTGGCCGTCATGTTCGTGGCGGTCGTCTTCGGAGTCGTCTATATCACGTTGGCCCAACGCCGCATCCAGACCCAGAGCGCCAAACACGTTCGGGGGCGACGCGTTTACGGCGGAACCAAACAATACCTGCCTCTGCGCATCAACCAGGCTGGCGTGATGCCGATCATCTTTGCCAGCAGCCTGCTGATGATCCCCGGGTTGATATTCGGTGCGTTGGCCAACGCCGTGCCGTACGATACGTTGCGCGAAATCTTTGTTGGATTGGCTTCCGCTTTCGGTACCGGGCAGTCCTTCATCTATATCGTTTCTTATGTCGCGCTGATCTTTTTCTTCTGCTATTTCTGGACTTCGATCACGTTCAACCCCAAAGAGATGGCCGAAAACTTGAAGGATCATGGGACGTTTATCCCGGGTTACCGCCCCGGCAAGCGGACGGCGGACTACTTGGAAAAAGTGATGATTCGCATCACCTACGTGGGGGCTGCTTTCTTGGCGTTGGTAGCCATCGTCCCCATCCTGATCAACATTCAGATGGAAGTTCCGTTTTCCGTTGCCAGTTTCTACGGCGGGACGGGCCTGCTCATCGCCGTCAGCGTGGCATTCGACTTGATCCAAAAAATAGACAACCA
>RFIQ01000388.1 GCA_003695565.1 Planctomycetota bacterium
AACTAACGTTTGGATTCGACCGTCGAGTCGCTGATCCGGGCGGTGTCGATCGCAGCTTCCTTCAACTCGGTGGCCACCTGGTACTTGGGGCTGAGCAGCACGCTGCCAAAGGACCAACCGTGTGGTGTCGTCCGCACGATGGTGGCGCCGGGTTGCAAGAATTTCTTGATGTAGTCGAACTCGGGAAGATCGGATCCCTCGATCACCTGATTCTTCTCCCGCACTTCTTCGTCCTTCAGCAGTCGGTCCAACAGGGTGGCCAGCATGCTTTGCGATTCCCGCAATTTGCCGTGTCGAAACAATTCGTACTGCACGCGGTAGGCCAGGTCGGATCGCACGACTTGCCAGGCACACGCGTCGGGATCGCCGAAGATTTCGTGCAGCGCCGACCGAGCACGCTGATAATCGGTGTGGGAGAGCAACGGTGAGACCGGTGAGGTGTCCATCTGCTCGATGGCTTCCTCGATCATCTCCATGTGCGAGGAAAACATCAGGTAGCCACCGTGCACCGCCAATGCAAAGCTGCTCAGCCACGGTTCGGGTTCCTGTGCCTCCTCCTCTCCCGGTGCTTCGAAATCACCGAAGTCGCCGAACTCGGAAAAATCTCCCAAGTCCTCCACGGAGGCGTCTTCCCGATGAACGACTTTCCAGATGTGGTGTCCGTTGATTTCCACGCGTTCGGCGTCCGGTTCGATCTTCATCGCGTCGTCCAGGACCTTTTGCATCTTCGCGGTATCCTTGACCCGAATCGCGATCAAGTTGCGCCGCGAGTCGACGTCGGCTGGGCCGGGCTTATTGTCCGTCAAGGCGAAGATGTCGTTGCTCAAGTTGGGGATTACATCGACAGCGATATCGATCTGGGGACCGTCCGGATCATGCTTCAAGCCCTGGATCATCTCGTCGAACACGCCTCGCGTTCCAGCAAAGTCGTCGACCAGACCCTCGATCTTCCAAAACGCATCCTGTGCGTTCCAACTGGTGGCCACAAACGTCGCGATGCGTTCCGTAACAAAACTGGGAAGATGCTTGGGAACCTCGTTGGGGAAATCCAGCACGGCGGCCGATTTGGGGAGCGGGTGTTTGGCGTACACAAAACCGCTGTGCTCGATGTCGGTGCGTTCAGAACCGAGCACCAACTGGCCGGCCACGGCCTGAATGGCTGCAAAACCTTGATTCTCCAAAATGGCAATGATATCCGAGCTGCTCTTGGAGCGATTGCCGGACATGGCGCGAATCACTCGAGCGAATCCCAGAGGGCGTACGAAGTATTCGATCTGTCCCCGCTGGTCGATGCCCGCCAAACGTCGACTCTCCACGAAGGCTTCGTCGCTCGATAAGGCGCTAGCCCGCGATTGCTCCGGATTCAAGGCCCGATCGATCAGGTCGCGAATCATGGCCTCGTCGTCGCTGATCAACAGCAAACCATGGACGATTGCGAAATAGCTGTCCTGCTGCATGAGCTCGCCGGGGCGCGGCGGAAGGCGGTACTGCGTGATCGCGATCCCCTGGTACTGTTCCGTCTTCTTGGAGGTCTTGTCGGACGCAAGTTGCTTTTCGAATTCGGCCATCATGCGAGCATTGGTGGGCGGGTCGTCATCGACGTCGGCCAACAGGATGGTGGCGTAGGGCTTCAAGGGAGCGTCTTGTTTGGTGGTCCAGGCCAACGCGATCTGCCCGGTCGCGTAATCGGCCAGATCCTCGGGTTGGATCTTCAGACGCCAACCGGCTTGCATCAATCGATCGCGAATCTCGTTCTTGCGCGTTTCAAAAAACGGTGCCACCGCATCATCGGCCGCCAGTTTGGCCAGTTGGGTCTGGTGCCAGCGGTCGACCAGTTCTTCGCCGTCCCGAACCCACACCGCAGCTTGCGTGTTCGCCGGAAGCAGGTCATAGGCCTGCCGGTCGGCTCCCGACACTCCACTTCCACATAGGAACACAGTTGCCGGAATCGCGACGCTGAGGATGCGCATAAAACTACGAGCCATGATGGTGTGATCTCCCCTGCTACAGTGAACATCCTTGTTACTGTATTGTTGAAACGGCCAGCGATGAAAAATGCCTGTGGCCCATCCCCACCCACGCGATTCCGATGGTCGCGGAAGGTGGATGGGCAACCTGCGGTTGTCGGGATGGGACTAGGTACGCTCGAACAAAAAAACACGCGAATGCTTCTCGACGCCTTGCCGTCGAATCGTGCCGGTATGCGAAAAGTCCCGAATATCTTACCTGATGCTGTTCCTTTTCGGAAAGGCGGTTTATTTTCCCCGTTTTCACTATTATTGGCAGTCGCCAACGTGTTTCGTTAGCCTTCTCGGCGGGCCAGATACAAATTCCCAGCGGTTGGGCGCGACCTGCGCAGTGCCATCAGAGCTTGGCAAAGCCGCCTCTGCGTGATACAGCTAGCATTGCCCCCTGCTGCGTCAACGGACCGACACCGTGCGGTTCACCCCTGACACCGTCGACGACCCTTCCAACCGCGATGCTATCATGGAAACCGACCCGAAGTCGATGGTGGCCCTCAGCCACGACCCGATCCACGGCTACATAGAATTCGTCTCCGGCAGCCAAACTACCGCGGACGAAGTGTGCGAGAGGCGGATCATCGACCACCCTTGGGTGCAGCGCCTCCGTCAAATCCGCCAGTTGCAATCGGCCTGGTGGGTTTTTCCCACGGCCGAACATAGCAGGTTTCAGCACGTGTTGGGGGTGATGCACTTGGCCAGTCGGGTGGTCCAGCGTATGTACCCATCCCTGCAGGAGGTCGACCCCAGCGTCCCTTCTCTGCCCTGTGTCGATGCCTTGATGCGGATGGCCGGATTGTTGCACGATGTCGGCCACGGTCCCTTCGGCCATTTTTTCGACGCACATTTTCTGGCCCAATACGGGCTGACGCACGAGACCTTGGGGGCGGAGATCATCGTCCGAGAGCTGGGGGATTTGCTGCGCGGCTTGCGGCGCTCGCCGGCTGGTGAGTTTGAGGCAGGAGAGCGGGTGGACCCGTCGGATGTGGCCTGGTTGATCCAGAGACCGGTCGGCGACCGCGATCCGGATTCGCGGCCTCGATGGTTGGAGCTGCTGCGCAGTTTGTTCTGCGGAATCTATACCGTCGACAACATGGATTTCGTCCTGCGCGATGCGTTCATGACGGGGTTGAATCCTCGCTCGTTCGATCTCGATCGTATCTTGTATTACAGTTGGTTCACCGGCGCCGGATTGACGTTGCACGATCGCGGCATCCCTGCACTGGTGCACTTTTTGGGCGTCAAGGCGGAGTTGTTCCGCAGCGTCTATTTCCACCGGACGGTGCGGGGAATCGATTTGGAGTTGGCCGATCTGTTCGCGGCCAGCCGCGATTTCTTCTTGCCCGGCGACCCGCGGCAGCACTTGGAGGCCTACCGGGAGTTGACCGAGTTTTCCTTGCTGACCGATGTGAGACGGTGGGACCGATCCCCTGATCCGCGGCAGCGACAATTGGCGGTTCGGTGGCGGGACTGGTTGAATCGCCGCAAGCAATGGGTGATGATTTGCCAGCGAAATATCAGTTTCGGCCCGAGCCAGCCCGAACGCAGTTCGATCTTTTCCAGCCCCGAGTTATTCACCCGCGCCCTGATGGATCAATTGCCGCCAGAGGTCGCCCACACGGAGTTTCGCGTGGATTTGGCTCGACATATCCATCGGCCGCATACCAGAGGTGCTACCGCTGGGCTGAACTTCTACTACGATTCGAATACTGGGGAAGTCCGGGCGTTGACGATGCACGCGTTGTATCGGCAATTGCCCGTCAGTCATACGATCGCGCGGATCTATGCCCGGGACCGCTCCGCAGCCGGCGAACTGGCCGCGGCGTTGGATCGGCTGTTGGGAGACGCTGCGGAGGACGATCCCACGAACATGTAGCGCAAGCGAGTCGAGATGCGCGGGGTGTGCCGACCGGCTGGACCCGGCGGTCGCAGTTTCACAGGCAATCCACTGAGGAAGGTGCAGCATTGACCGAGAAGAGGGACGTGGCATGGACTCCATTGACGGCGATTTCGCCCATCGATGGTCGCTATGCTGACAAGTGCAATGAGTTGCGTGAGTGCTTTAGCGAATACGGGTTGATCCGCCGCCGGTTGATCGTGGAAATCCGCTGGTTGCAATCGCTGGCGGCCCATCCCGACATTGCGGAAGTGCCTCCCCTGTCGGACGCAGCGGCGGCGGCGCTCGAAGCGATGGTCGACCAGTTCGATGTGTCGGCGGCGGCCGAGGTGAAACGCATCGAACGCACGACCAATCATGACGTCAAGGCGGTGGAGTATTACATCAAGCAGCGCATGGAGCAGCATCCGGAGTTGCGGCGGATTGTCGAATTCGTGCATTTCGCCTGCACGTCCGAGGATATCAACAATTTGGCGCATGGCCTGATGCTGGCCGATGGCCGTCGTGTCCTGTTGGCCGATATGCAAAAGTTGGTGGACCGCTTGCGAGCCCTGGCGCATCAGTGGGCCGAGGTTCCCATGTTGGCGCGAACCCATGGACAAACCGCTTCCCCGACTACCGTGGGCAAGGAACTGGCCAATGTTGCGTATCGGCTGGATAGGCAGCGGCGACAATTCTCCGAGGTCGAAATCCTGGGTAAGATCAGCGGTGCCGTGGGGAATTACAACGCGCATCTGGTGGCCTATCCCGAAGTCGATTGGCCGACCCATGCGCGGCGGTTCGTGGCGTCGCTGGGGCTGGCGTGGAATCCGTTCACCACCCAGATCGAGCCCCACGACTACATGGCCGAGTTGTTCGACGCCTTGGCCCGATTCAATCGAATCGTGCTCGATTTCGATCGCGACGTGTGGGGATATATCGCGTGGGGATACTTCAAGCAGAAGACGGTGGCCGGCGAAGTGGGGTCGTCGACCATGCCCCACAAGGTCAACCCGATCGATTTTGAGAACTCCGAGGGAAACCTGGGGTTGGCTGGGGCCATCTTGCATCACTTGAGCGAAAAGCTGCCCATCTCGCGGTGGCAGCGGGATTTAACCGACTCGACCGTGCTCCGCAACATGGGTGTCGGTTTCGCTTACACCTTGATCGCCCTGCGCTCGACCCTCAAGGGGCTGGGGAAACTGGAACTGAACGAGGCGGCGTTGGCGGGCGACCTGGATCAATCGTGGGAGGTGCTGGCCGAGCCGATCCAAACCGTCATGCGGCGCTATGGGATCCAGCAGCCGTACGAGAAGCTGAAGGAATTGACGCGGGGCAAGCAGGTGGGAAGGGAGTTGTTCCAGGAATTCATCCAGGGGCTGGAGATTCCCGCCGAAGCCCGACAACGGCTGCTGGCGTTGACGCCTGGCCGGTACACCGGTAACGCGGCCGATCAGGCTCGAAGCGTTTGACGCAGCCGCGTTTGATCCTAGTGCATCTGTTCGCGTCGCCCCAAGGAAACCCTTGTGGCCGGCATCGCACGCAACGGTCCTTTGCGACGCGCGGCGATTGCCGTGACGCGCGGAGATTGCCGCGACGCGCGGTCGGTGGGGGACCTGGCGCGTGTCGGGGAGTCCTGGCGGGCTGCGAGCCGACGCGTACCAGGGGTTACTGGTCCGCGTACAACCGGTGCTGGGCGATGTAGGCCTGCACCGCTGGGTGGACCAGGTACCGAATCGATCGTCCAGTTCGCACTCGCTGGCGAATGTCGCTGCTGCTGATCTCGATCTGCGGGATCGCCACCACGCGTGGTTGCCGGCCGCCGGGTAATGATCCGGTCAGCGGAGCGAGTTGGCGCAGGTCGGGCGGCGGGTGACCGCCGCGTGCGAAAACGCATAGGCGCGCCAAACGAACGATCTGCTCTGGTTCCTTCCAGCGATCGAACCCCTCGATGGCGTCGGCACCCAATAACAGGTGCATGTCCCAGTCCGGATGGGCTCGGGACAAGTCCTGGAGGGAGTCGATCGTAAAGGAAGGCCCTTCCCGGTCGAGCTCGCGAGTGTCGAGTTCGAAGCGATCATTGCCGTACAGCGACAAACGTAACATGGCCAGGCGGTGCTGGGCAGAAAGGGGTGGTCGATCGGGTTTGAACGGCGAATGGCGCGCGGGGAGAAAAACCACGCGTGCCAAGCCCAGCGCTTCGCAGGCATGTTCTGCGGCCAGCAAATGTCCCCAATGCACGGGATCGAATGTACCGCCGTAGACTCCGACCGGTTGTCCCGATGGTGGCTCTTCCATTTCGCAGTGTCCTGTATGATGGGGACGGATCGACCGATCGTATGTCGTGGGCAATGGGGCGGTGGGGATGGCGTCGCCCGGTGAGGGCTGGGCGGTTGACCGGACCCCGAGGTTCGAAAAGAGTTTTTTACGTTGTAATTGATTTCGATGTCGCATCAACCCAGTTTGTTTGACACCCATGTGCCTCCCTGGGAACTGGATGCGCAGAGCGAGTGCCGGGCCGCTCAGGTCGTGTTTTCCGAGCCACCCTGGGGACCGCTGGCCTATCGCGTACCCGATGCCCTGGCCAATGGTGTGGTGCCGGGCGTGCGCGTGCAGGTGCCCTTGGGCCGGGGGAATCGATCGGTGGTCGGCTACTGTGTGGATGTGCAAACGGTGTCCACGCCCCCCGCAGCGCTCAAACCGATCGACCAGGTTCTTGACCATGAACCGTTACTGACTCGTAAATTGCTGGAATTGATGCGTTGGATCAGCCGGTATTATCTGGCCCCGTTGGGGCAGGTACTGGAGACGGCGATACCGACGGGCGTGCGAAACCTGGCTGGTAGCCGCCTGCGCACTGTTTTGTTTCCGGGGCCGCAGGCGGCAGATGCTCGGGCGGTGCAAGCGTTGCCAGTCAAGCAACGGGCGGTGATGCAGGTCCTGCTGCAAGCCGCGGAGCCGTTGACCATGGAACAATTGCGAGAGCGGGCGCGATGTTCGGCGGCACCGATTCAGGCGCTGAGGTCAAGCGGTTTCATCCAGGCACGACAGGAACGCGTGCTGGCCACCCCCACCCTGCG
>RFIQ01000389.1 GCA_003695565.1 Planctomycetota bacterium
ACGCTGTACCATCTGTTGGGAATCGATCCGTTCCAACGAGTCCCCACGCCAGACGGACAGCAATTCGTACGCGTGCCCGAGGATGCCTCGATCGTCCGCGGCATTTTGAGTTGAACGCATGCGCGGGCGCGGCGGCCCGTTCGCCCCTGCTGGCTGGCCAGTAGATCATCCGATAATTGACGATGGCGAACGTTCCTCGCTACCGGCTTTCGCCACAGGACGATTCCCGATTCCCCATAATCCAATCAACATTTTCCGAGGATGATATGGTGTTTTCCAACGCAAGAATTGCTCGGTCCGCATGGAGAGTCGCAGGAATATTGGCTGCGGCCTGCAGTTGGACCATGGCCGTCGCTGAAGCACAGACGCGTCAACCAGTGCATATCGTATTGGTGATGGCCGACGACCAGGGATGGGGCGAAGTCGGATACAACGGACACCCCGTGCTGCGCACACCCAACCTGGATGCGCTGGCGGCCGAGGGTTTGACATTCAATCGCTTCTATGCGGGGGGCCCCGTGTGCTCGCCGACGCGTGCAACGGTGCTGACCGGTCGCACCCACGTCCGCTGCGGAGTCGAATCGCACGGTTACGCTTTGCGGCGGCAGGAAAGGACGCTGTCCCAGGCGCTACAGCGTCACGGCTACCGAACGGGACATTTCGGCAAGTGGCACTTGAACGGACTGCGCGGCCCGGGTGTCCCGGTACTGGCCAGCGACGATCACAACCCCGGCGTATTTGGCTTCGACCAGTGGCTGTCGGTAACGAATTTCTTTGACCGCGATCCGATTCTCAGTCGGCGCGGGCAATTCGAGGAATTTCAAGGAGATTCTTCGGAGATCGTTGTGGATGAGGCGTTGAAGTTCATCGCCACCTGCGTGGATGCCGAACAACCTTCGTTCACCGTTATCTGGTTCGGCACCCCCCATAGTCCATTTCGTGCTGCGGAAGCGGATATGCAAGCCTTCCAACATTTGGACGAGGCATCGCGAAACCATTACGGCGAACTGGTCGCCATGGACCGCAGTATTGGCACACTGCGAGGAGGTCTGAACGCACTGGGCATCGCCGACGATACGCTCATTTGGTACTGCAGCGATAATGGCGGTTTGCCCAAGATCAAACCCGGCACAGTTGGATCGCTGCGGGGTTTCAAGGGCAGCCTATACGAGGGTGGATTGCGGGTACCTGCCATCCTGCATTGGCCCCGCGGGCTGGACGCTCCCCGCGCCACCGATTATCCAGCCTGCACCATGGATATTTTCCCCACCATCGCCGAGCTGTTGGACTTGCCAGCAGATTGCATGTTGAACCCCGTCGATGGAATCAGTCTGGTGCCTCTGCTCGATCGCGACCCGACCTCCCGCCAGAAACCGATTCCCTTTCATTACTCGGGTGAATCAGCAATCATCGATAACGCCTGGAAGCTGCTGGAGCTTGGACGGGGCGAAAAGCAGCGATTGGAGCTATACAACCTGCAAGACGACCCGACGGAGAGCCGCAATTTGGCAGCGGATCGAGCCGACCAGGTAGCACGTTTGCTGCCGGTCTTGAGGTCGTTTCAGCAGTCGCTGCAGCGCAGTGTTCGAGGGGAAGATTATCCGGAGGGCCGCGTCCTGCCCGGGGAACCTCAACCCCGTTTTTGGACCGAGGTGGAGGCATATCGTCCCTACTTCGACCAGTGGCGGCAACGTCCCGAATACGCCTCGCGATTGAAGGGGCTATGAAGGGGCGGTTTGGCCCCCTAGTCTTGGTGCGCAATCCGCCAGGGAGTAGACCGAAGGTGGTATACCCTGGTCGTGCGGAGACGAGCGGATACACTGAAACCGGCCCGCCTCTCCCCGGCGGCCTGTCCGAGTACAACTCGGCCTGCCGCCAAGAGACTCGCATGATTGGCTCTCGACACCGAAAACAAGGAGTTGCCCCGTGGCGCCCGGCGATCGAATCGACTTCCAGACAAGCTATCTGATGCGCTACGCCATCATGGCAGCAGTCGGCATTTTGTTCTCCTTGTGGTTCCTGTATGACGGATTGATCGGTTATCCGCGCCATCTTCCGGCGGCCAGGGCTTACGACGAATTGCGCGACCTGGATACCGAGCAGCGTCTGACGCGTTGGGAGGAGATCGCCCAACAGAACGGTTGGCCGCGGCGGCCGCCGGAAAAGACGGCTGAGGAGATCGAGAGCGACATCGTAGGACAGTACTTCTGGGCTACGTTGTTTGCGATCTTGGGGATTCCCGCGCTCTACCTGCTGATCGTCAACCGCGGTCGCTGGATCGAGGAAACCGAGCAGGGGCTGCGCACCAGTTGGGGGCAGGAAGTCCCGTTTGACAAAGTCAAACGACTGGACAAGCGACGTTGGGCTAAGAAAGGAATCGCCAAAGCTTACTACGACAGTCCCAGTGGTGAGCAGGTGTTCGTCTTCGATGACTTCAAGTACGACCGTGAGAAGACCGATGCGCTTCTGCGGCGACTGGAGTCCGTTCTGTCACCTGACCAGATCGTAGGCGGGCCGCCCGAAGCCGAGCTGGAGCAACTGGCTGACACCACCGCGGCGGCAACCGATGCTGCGGACCAGGGAGACGATGCACAGGAGGCGGATGGGCGCGAGTAGTCCCCACTTCACGGCCAGCATGCTTCCCAATCCCACTTTTGCGCCCCTACTGTTCCGTCGATCGAGCCATACTCTAGAATGGCGGGTCGTGCAGAGTCGTTGCGATCCATCCGCACACCAGTCTGATGAGGCGGCGAATCGATGGCGGGGGCGTTCCCATCGGCCAAGTCGAATCACTGATATCTAGTCTTGAACCAGACTGCACGACCACGCCAGAGGCAGATTCTTCATGGAAATTGATCGGTTAGGAGCAATAGGGTGAGCAGGCGAAATGCAGTTGCATGGCTGGGGTTATGGCTGGGGTGCATGGTAGCGGCCTGTTGGCCGAGTTTGATTCGAGCGGAGGAGCCGGAGTTGAAAAAGGTTACATCGATCGAAGGGATTACCGAGTACCGACTGTCCAACGGCACGCAAGTGCTATTGTTCCCAGATCCCAGCACCTCTCAGGCGACCGTGAACATGACCGTCTTCGTCGGATCGCGGCACGAGGGATATGGCGAAGCGGGCATGGCGCATCTGTTGGAGCACATGCTATTCAAAGGCACGCCCGCCCATCCAAATATCCCCGAGTTGCTGCAGAACCAGGGGGCGCAATTCAATGGTACGACTTGGTTGGATCGCACCAACTACTTCGAAACGCTGCCGGCTGCCTCGCCCGAACAATCGGCGGAGAATTTGGAGTTTGCTCTGCGGTTGGAAGCCGACCGGTTGATGAACAGCTTCATCCGCGCCGAGGACTTAGCATCGGAGATGACCGTCGTACGCAACGAATTCGAGCGCGGCGAGAACAATCCCCGGGGAGTGCTGATGCAGCGGGTGCAATCAGTGGCCTATGACTGGCACAACTACGGCCGCTCCACGATCGGCAACCGCTCGGACATCGAGCGGGTACCCATCGATCGGTTGAAGAATTTCTACCGCAAATTCTATCGTCCCGACAACGTAATGGTCGTCGTGGCGGGCAATTTCAATCCCGACACCGCCTTGGAGTTGGTAGGCAAGTACTTCGGCATCTTGCAGCCGCCTCCCACGCCGCTGGACACGACGTACACCACCGAGCCCCCGCAGGACGGCGAGCGCACGGTGGCCTTGCGCCGCGTGGGCAACACGCAGTACGTGGCGGCCGCCTATCACATTCCCGCAGGTCCCCATCCCGATTACGCCGCCATGGAGATGGTGGCGTACATCTACGGTACCGAACCCAGCGGACGGCTGTATCAGGACCTGGTGGTACCGGAGATCGCCAGTTCGGTGTTCACCATGTCGATGGCGCTGCACGACCCCGGGCTGATCACCTTCATGGCCCAAGTACCCACTGAGAAATCGCTCGAGTCGGCGCGTCAGACCATGTTGCAATCAATCGAGTCGATTGCCGAAAAACCGATCACCGCGGAGGAATTGCAGCGTGCCAAGACGCAGTTTTTGAAATCCCGAGAGCTGCGCGCCGCCAACTCACGAGCTATCGCGATCGAGTTGAGCGAATGGGCTGCTCAGGGCGATTGGCGGTTGTACTTCATCTTTCGCGACCGCATCGAGGCGCTGACCCCAGAGCAATGCACCGAGGTAGCCGCTAGATACTTGCGGCGCAACAATCGCACCGTGGGCCTTTTCATCCCATCAGAAACCAGCGAACGGGTGG
>RFIQ01000390.1 GCA_003695565.1 Planctomycetota bacterium
ACATCCCGCCCCTCCGACTCGATCTTCTGGACAGCTCGCTGCCCCAGGAAATCTCGCAATACGGTCTGGCCGACGGGAGTCTGCAAGGCTCGACCCAGTTGCGCCGCCAGCGCATCGCTGGATTGCACAAGCTGCGGAGCCAACTCGGTGATAGCGGCGATTACGGCTCTGTCCGATCCCGCACGATCAGCACTGGGCGGCTCCTGAGCCCCGATGTCGCATCGGACCATCCCCATCGCGCCAGCGATCACAATCACCACGAACACGAGCAAGTTTTTCATCGTAGGTACCTCGCGATAGGTAGAGATCGAAACCTGTGGCCGGGCCAAATGGCATAATGGCGTTCATTGTAGTATCTTTCTCGTGCACCGACGTTCTTGCTCATGCCATGTCACTCCTTTTTCCTGCCAGCGACCGCCGTACCGGAATTCGCGTTAAGCAAGAAAGGGGCTCACGAACCCATAAAGCCTGTCAGATGGCGATTTTTCCAAGACCGGAACCCGTACGACGAACTGATTGAACGGAGGTGCCTTTGATGGGCTGGCTTGGTTTTTTTCGACGGCGCCGATTGCTGCGACAGCCGATTCCAATCCACTGGTATCCCTGGATCGACGCTTACCGCCCCGATGTGTTGGCTCTGCCGTCTCACTTGCGCGAGGAAGTGTTGAGGCGGGCCTTTGTGATGGTCGCTGAAAAGCACTGGGAGGGGTGCGGCGGTATGCAGGTAACCGAGGAGCATCAGGTCGCGATCGCGCTACAGGCGGGGCGAGTGGCGGCCTGTTTTCCGGACGAGTACTTCCCAGAGGTCCTCTCCATCCTGGTGTACGCCGACGCCTACGTCGCCCGTACCCAGCAGCCGATCGGTGGCGGATTGTACATCCAACAGGAGACGCCGCGCAGCGGGGAAGCATGGTACCGAGGCCCGGTCATCATTGCCTGGAATGAACTAGCATCCGAATTGCGCCGCTCCTGGCCACCGCGAAATGTCGTCATTCACGAGTTTGCCCACCTGCTCGACATGCGCCAGGGTGGCCAGGCCGATGGTATGCCGGGGCTCCCCTCACGTGAGCTCCAATCTCGATGGGCGGAGACGATGCCAGCCAGTTGGCGGGAGCTACAGCACAAATGCGAGAGCGGCGAACCCGATGTGCTCGATTGCTATGCCGCCACCAGCCTCGCCGAGTTCTTCGCGGTTGCTTCGGAGCTGTACTTTGAATCCCCTCACACACTCCGCGATACCTGGCCGATTGTGTTCGAGAATCTCAATGCCTTCTACCGCGCGCATCCGTCCTCCCTGCCGTGACCGGAATTCAACCCACGCCCGGCACGCGGAGCGGGGCAGGCAGACCGGCCGGCAGTCGGTGCGTCTCAGGATGCAGGGCATGGGCCAACAGCTCCAGGCTGTCGACCAGTCGCGGCCCGGGGCGATTGAAGTATTGCGACCCATCCATGATGTACACCCGACCGGCTCGGACCGCAGGCAACTCCCGCCACTGCGGTACCGTTTGCACCCCAGCCAGCTCCCGCAGCGCCCGCTCGGTGTCAAAACCACAGCAAGCGATAGCCAACACCTCGGGTTGTGCATCCAGTACATCGTCCCAGGAAAGCGTACGGGACCTTTCCCCCGCCTTCCCCAACGCTTCGATCCCGCCCGCGAAATGCACCAGCTCGGGAGTCCAGTGCCCGCTGGAAAACGGTGGGTCGAGCCACTCCAAGAAGGCCACCCGCGGCCGATGCGGCAAACGCTGCGAACGCGCCATCACCGAATTGACGCGATCCTCCAACCGCGTCACCACCTCTTCCCCCACCGGGTCCACGCCGATGACCCTAGCCAGATGGCGAATCGATGCGAAAACATCCGCCAGGGCTTGCGGCTCCAAGTTGATCACTTGCGGGTGACTGGGCAGCGTGCGTACCGCCCACAGCACCTCGTCCTCGGCCACAGCACAAACGTCACACAACGACTGTGTAATGATCAAATCGGGTTGCAGTTCCTCCAACGCCGCTCGGTCGAGCGCGTACAGGGCCTGCTGCGAGCGCAGTTGTTCGCGTACGATTTCATCGATCTGGCGACCGGATGCATCGGTTGGAATCAACGGGTGCGTGACCTGAGGGAGCCCGGACACCAACGATGGGTAGTCGCATTCATGCGACACTCCTACCAGGCGGTCGCTCACTCCCAACGCACACACGATCTCCGTTGCACTGGGAAGCAAAGAAACAATTCTCTTGGCCCTTTTTACAGCCTTCCCCGCCACAAGCTCGCCTTCGTAGTCCATTTTCTTACAGGTGCTGGGCATCAGTGCAGACGAAGCGTGGGCAACGTCACCGGCTGGCCCAACCTCATTCTCATGCGGCAAGTTTCTTAGCGATGGTCGCTACGTGCTCACCGAGGAACCGCGCGCCTGCCAACTCGTTCTCGCTTGGCATGCGTTTGCCGTCACTCCCCGCCACGGTCGAAGCGCCGTATGGGGAACAGCCTGTAATCTCCTCGGTGTTCATTTGACCTTTGAAAGTATAAGGCAGCCCGGCGATCAGCATGCCATGGTGCAGCAGGGTGATATGAAAGCTCAAAATGGTGGATTCCTGGCCACCATGCTGCGTGTTCGAACTGGTGATGACACTCCCCACCTTGCCGACCAATGCCCCTTGCATCCACAACTGTCCCGTGGCATCGAGGAACTGACGCATCTGGCCACACATATTGCCGAAGCGAGTCGGCGTGCCAAAAATGATTGCATCCGCTGCCGCTAATTCATCCGTCGTACATACGGGGATATGCGCCTGCTTGGCCAGAGATTCTTCCGCACCCATCTTTTGCAGCACCTCCGGCGGCAATGTCTCAGGGACGCGGCGCAGCACCGCCTCTACGTTTTCCACCGATCGCGCGCCCTCGGCAGTTGCTTCGGCGAGCTGAAAAACATGCCCGTACATCGAGTAATAAACGACCAGCACTCTCACTTTCGCCATTGGAAAACTCCTGTTCTGCCTTGCGGGAATCGGGGCCAAAAGGTTAGGTACTGCCGGCCAAGGCGCAGCGCGCTGCACGACTAGGCAGGCTGGATTCGCGTCCTTTGCGCGGTGGGGTCGAGCACCGGTTGCTCAACCTCGCGCCGTCCAACGCCGCATCGCAGCCCGCCGGTGGCAGAAGGTCTGTGGACAGTATTCTAACGGCTCCTCAGCAACAATGGTGTCCCATCATCGCGAATGGCAAGAGAGGGAGTCCCTTTCGGCGAAAGGGACCCACGTAGCATACGTGCCCTGCATCCGCCGGATGCAGGTATTGCCGATGCGTTCGCTTGGCTGTCCCTGTAGCCTGACTCTCCAAGTCGGGTCACCTTCACCGTAGGCTGACTCTTTGAGTCGGGTCCCGCAGCATTTCTTCCCACCTCCCCCGACGAATTGCCAATGCGCTGCTTGGCAAATACGATTCACGGCGGGGGAGGTCGTCCGCGATCGATCATCCATCGACTCCCATGTTTCGTCATGCAAATTGCCCTTAAACTCG
>RFIQ01000391.1 GCA_003695565.1 Planctomycetota bacterium
ATTCAAATGGGCAGTTTCGCGGAACTGCTGTTGGCTGCTCCCTGGCGGCGCCGGGCGTGGATTGGCATGCTGTTGGCCGCCATCGGGCTGGCCACTTTTTGGGCAGTCACCATTGCCGGTAAGGACATCGTCAGTCACTTCCTCGCCTCGCGCGGTGTGGAGGCTGTCGAGGTCGAGGCCCGGTCCAAATTCGCGTATGGTTTCATCCAGGCGACC
Organism: Planctomycetota bacterium; assembly: GCA_003695565.1. Lineage (GTDB taxonomy): Bacteria > Planctomycetota > Planctomycetia > Pirellulales > Pirellulaceae > Aureliella. The sequence continues at coordinate 217 of RFIQ01000391.1, forward strand.
GGGGGGGGCGTCGGGCTGTTCGCCTTCGGACCGATCGCCGCCTGGTTGGGCCGCCGTCGGGCTTTCGCCTTGTTTCACCTCCTGGGGTTAGCCATCGTGCCGGTTGTCTGCTTTCTCCCCCAAGCCTACTGGCAGTTGCTCCTTCTGCTGCCTCTGTACGGTTTCTTCACCATGGGCATGCATTCGGGATATGCGATCTATTTTCCCGAGCTGTTTCCAACCCACCTACGAGCGACGGGAAGCAGTTTTTGTTTCAATGGTGGTCGATTGGCAGCGGCCCCGGTTCTTGTATATTCGGGACAGCTTAAAGCCCTGGCGGGACCCGACGTGCGGTATGCGATCTGTGGCCTGGCATTGCTGTACCTGGTTGGCTTCGCCCTGATCTGGTTGCTGCCGGAAACGCGGGGGCGGGAATTGATCGAGTGAAGAACTGCCTGCGAATCCCAACCCGGTCAATTGTGGCTCGGCCGGTACCCCGTTAAACTGAGATCCGTCGCCATCGACCTCTCGCGGACCAGGATGAAGCCGGGAGAGATCCACCGCCGCGAAACCGGGCAACCGGTATTTGCGTCGATGTGGGGCATGGGTGGCGCTAAGGTTGCATAACTGCGAACGGACGTTTTCTACCGACTGAGAGTTTGGAGTCAGCTTGATGAGTACCGCCGCTAAAGCCAAGACATCACCGCCCCTGACTGCAAAGCTGCAGGTGGAAGACCGTGAAACCGAATTGCCGGTGGTGGTTGGCACGGAAGGGGAGAAGGCTGTCGACATCTCGACCCTGCGAAAGAAAACTGGGTATATCACCCTGGATGAGGGGTTCGTCAATACCGGCAGCACGACCAGCGCGATCACCTTTCTGGACGGTGAACGCGGCATCTTGCGGTACCGAGGGTATCCCATCGAGCAGATTTGCGAGCACTGCGACTTCGTCGAAACGTCGTACCTGCTGATCTATGGCAAGCTTCCGAATCGCCGCGAACTGGACGTGTTTCGCGAATCGATCCGCCGCCACACCATGATCCACGAGGACATGCGGTCGTTCTACAACGGGTTTCCGCGGGACGCCCATCCGATGGCGATACTTTCCAGTGTCGTCGGAGCGCTTTCCACGTTCTATCAAGACTCGCTCGATCCACACGACCTCGAACAACGCGAGGTTTCCATCCATCGGTTGATTGCCAAATTGCCCACGATTGCAGCCTATAGCTACAAGAAGTCGATTGGCCAGCCGTTGATGTATCCGCAGAATGCCCTGTCCTATTGTGAGAATTTTCTGCGGCTGATGTTCGCCGTGCCCACACAGGAGTACGAGCCCAATCCGGTCCTGGTCGATGCACTTAATCTGCTGCTGATTTGCCATGCCGATCACGAACAGAACTGCAGCACGTCGACAGTGCGCATGGTGGGTTCTTCCAATGCCAATCTGTTCGCTTCGATCTCTGCGGGAATTTGCGCTCTCTGGGGACCTCTTCATGGCGGGGCGAACGAGGCCTGCGTCCGCATGCTGCAGCAAATTGCCGACGACGGCGGCAACGTCAAGAAATACGTCGACAAAGCGAAAGACAAATCCGACAATTTCCGATTGATGGGCTTCGGGCACCGGGTTTACAAGAACTACGATCCCCGGGCATTGATCATCAAACAGGCCTGCGACCGGGTGCTCGCGCAATTGAACTTGGACGATCCCTTGTTCGAGGTGGCGCAAAAGCTGGAAGAGGTTGCGCTCAAGGACGAATACTTCATCGAGCGCAAGTTGTATCCCAACGTGGATTTCTATTCCGGCATCATCTACCGTGCTATGGGTTTACCCACGAACATGTTTACGGTCATGTTCGCGATTGGACGATTGCCCGGCTGGATCGCGCATTGGGTTGAAATGCACGACTCTCCTTCTACCCGGATTGCCCGTCCACGTCAGATCTACGTCGGTCCCACCCAACGCGACGTCGTCCCGATAGACCAACGCGATTGAGTGCTGGATGGTAGGTTGTTCCGCATCGCGCCTTAACGTGGCGTGGTGGGGAGGTTGGATTTGGCGACCTGTTCGAAGGTCAGATTGTCGATCTTTTGCACATCCAGCTCACGCTGGAAGGCGGGACCGGGAACCAGGTACAGCGGCTGGCAAGCATCGCGTTGATCGGTTGCCAGTCCGTAGTGGCGGGTCAATTCCAGCGTAGCCAGGAACATGGCTACCAACGCGCTCTTGTGCATGCCGGGCTCGAACAGGGCGGTGAGTTCGACTCGCTCCTGCTCGCAAACCAGCCGGTGGATCCGCTCCATGTAGACGTGGATGGGCGTATCGTCGTAGACGACATTTTCTGAAGGTGGCGGTTGCCGTTCTCGCAGAATACGCCCAAAAGCGCTGACCAGATCCCACACCTCGATCGGTTCGATCGGTTGGTCGCCGTACTCGGTGCGGCGCGGCGGCAGGTCGTTAGTCAGCCGAGAGTAGCGCAATTGCCACACCTGGCCCTGATCCTCGAGGATCGAGGCAGCGTCGCGGATGCGTTTGTATTCCATCAAGCGGTATACGAGTTGATCGGACATCTCCGCGCTGGGATCGATCGCCTCGCCCGCTTCCGAGTCTTCAGACACGGGGATTGCCTGTTTCGACTTCATTTCCAACAACAAACTGGCCACTTCAATGAACTCAGCCACGTCGTCGATCTGCAATTCGACCAGCACCTCCAGGTAACTCAGGTATTGATCGATGATCCTCGCCAAAGGAATTTCGGCCAGCGGGATTTCATCCCGGCGCACGATGTGCAACAACAGGTCCATTGGACCACTGTACAATTCGGTTTCCACCAAGAACATGCTACGATCCCGCAGGGACTGCCGGGCTACTCTGCTTCGCAACGGGCATCCAGCACGCGTAAACCCCGTGTCGGCGGCTGCCGCTGGAAATACCATATACTGGTTTACAGCAATGCAAGCTGCCAAAGCAACGGCGGTTGGTCCCCGGCGAGTGCTAGCCACTCGCCAACCGCCACGGAATGGGCGGGGCGGCAAAGACCGCCGGCTGGTCGGGCGCTCTGTCCAGTTAGAAGCTCTGCCAAGTTGAAAGAAGGTGAGATGAGAATCTTGCTTGTCGTGCGGCACCACGCGTCTATCACAAGCCGAAAGCTTACGCCACGAACGCGGCTACCCCAAACCAAAACGCGACAGAGCCCCCATTGCGGTTAATACCATAATTCGCTCTTGATGACAATTCGACCCTCGATTCTGCCCGCCTAATCCCTATGAGCCGACGCATCACGATTACGGAACAGATCCCGTTTCCGGCGCGGACGGTGTTGTCAGTTGTGCAAGCGGCCGAGCGATTGAAACGCAAGGAAGCTCTGGCCTTGATCCACGACGGAGCCGTGGAGGTCAATGGCCGTATGGTTACCCAGTCCCACACCCGATTGGAGATTGGCGACTGTGTAGAAATTCTGCCCGCTGCGACTCCACCTCCGACGTTGGGTCAAGCCACGCACTCCCGAGCCAGTCGAAGATTCGCCATTCTGTACGAAGACCCCGACGTGGTTGTCGTCGATAAACCGGCGGGATTGCTGACCGTGCCCACGCCAAACCGCGAACGGAACACTCTGCTGGGACAGCTCGAACGATGGGCCAGTCACGGGCGGCCACGAAGTCGAATCATCTGCGTCCAACGACTCGATCGCGACGTCTCGGGAGTGCTGATTTTCGCCCGGCATCAACAAGCGGCCGATCTGCTCCGCGAGCAATTCGCCAGCCACCTGCCGCGCCGCCGGTATGCGGCGATCGTCAAAGGAAATTTGGACCGGACTCAGATGACGATCCGCTCGCGGATGCGAACCGATCGCCGGACCCTGCACCGATACTCGTCGGACACTCCAGGCGGAGAGCTAGCGATCACGCATGTTCGTGTCACCGAGAGGTTGGCCGACGCGACCGTCCTGGCGATCGAATTGGAAACGGGACGTCGCAACCAGATTCGTGTCCATCTGGCTGAGGCGGGGCACCCGATTCTGGGCGACAGGCGGTATGGTCAACCGCGTGGGGGCGGCGATTCCCGCTGGCCTTGGAAACGCATCGCCTTGCATGCCGAATTCTTGGGGGTGGAGCATCCCGGGACCGGAGAACCGTTGGAATTTACCAGCCCTTGGCCCGTGGAATTCAAAGATTTTCGGCGGCTGGCACTGCAGAGCTGAAGACTGAGTCGGCGATGCGATGGGGCCCGACAGCCTCTGTCGGTGTACGCAATTGCGAATGCGCTTCAAAGACGAGAACGGGGGCTAAGCCAGCGGCTAGTGTTGAGCTCCGGGCAGCCCCTTCACCGCAATGGCCGAGGACGCAGTTCCGACGGTTCCACGCGGCCGTTGCGGTTGCGATCCAACCGCCGGATGGCGGCCGGGGCACCATCCAACTCCTCGCTCGATATCAGACCATCCTTGTCCCGGTCGAGTACCTGAAACAATGGGAAGCGTTGCAACATCTGTGCGGCTCGATCTGCTTCCCGCGACAAACCGCTCGGTCGCCGCGCGCTCTGGGGGCCGCCGGACGGCACGCCGCGCCCGCCGGATGCACTACGCCTTGGCACTCGACGCTGACCTCCATCCGGATCGGTCTGCAAGAAGACTTCGAAGGTCTGAGTCATCGGCTTGCAGAACGTGGCGGCATCGTCACAGGCGAAATAGCGGAGCGTGACTCGTAGCGGCTCGGTCGCTCGCCCCTCCAAACGGTGCAGAAACTCACGCGGATCGACGTCGGCTTTAGCCTCGACAGATGGCCCTGTTCCGTGATCCGGACTGACGCGCACACCCGCCGGGGAGACGATCTCGTATTGCAGCGCTGGCGCTTCGTTGTTCCAGTGAACGAGGTATAGGGGGTCCAGATAGAAACCCAGGTAGAGCTGTTGGTCCTGAACCAGCTCCGCCCGCAACTTGACATAGTAGGGTTGCTCCGAATCCTGGCCGGGCTGGACTCGGAGCGGAACCGATCGCCCCGGCAGTTCCAGTGGTGGCACGATGCCCCTGGGCGGCCTTTCCGCCGCCGGAGGTTGCGGCATGTGCAGGTCGGCGACACGCGTCGGCCGATCGACGGGGCCGACCAGACGCTCCAAGTCCTTGCGCAACTCTGCGGGATCGCTCCAGGCACGTGCCACGACGATGCGGCCGCGAGGATCCACAACGAACTCCGAATTCGGTCGATCCCCCAAGGCGTGCTTGAGGGCATTGTCCATCGAATCGCACAACCAGGGGATTTGCGTTCCCAGTGTGCGCTTGGCTTCGGCGATATGCTGCAATCGCTCCTGCAGGTTATAAGGCGTCACATAACCATTTGTGCCCGGGTGCGCCAATGCTTTGTAAACGTAATAGAATCGCACACCTCGCGGAGCGTAATCGCGGTAGACCGTCTCCAAACTGGGGACGTTGCGCAGAAACGGTGGTCACGTCAGGCAACCGAAGACCAATACCGTATAGCTCCCGCGCAGCGTTGCCGTCGAAACAACTTGGCCCCGTTGATCATAGACCGTAATGTCGGGCAGAACGGATCCTACCGCCGGCAGGTCTGCCCCCATTGCCGAGCCAGTTCCGATTCGTTGGGCCGCGGCCTGAGTGGCACAGCACGCGACCAGTAACACCGCCAACCAACGAGCCTTTTTCACCGCTTCCCCTTTCTCCCCCATTGGGGGCCATCGGCCAGTCCGGATCCGACTCTCTGTCCTTTCTGAAATAGTACCGTACGAACGTCCTGGGGATACCTTCTGGTGCGCTAGACCTGCGAGAATTCCGGGTTCGAGTTGCTGTTCGAACCCCTGATCGGACTGGTTGGGCCCGCTGTCTAACGCACCACCAATTCCCGATCGCCGCCGAAGCCCATCCCGCGCTGACTCCGTTGGTGGCGAAACAGGCCCAGGGGCGCCTGGCAGTCTGCGATCCGCGGCCGCTCCTGCGAGGTTTGGCTAAGTTGCAGGGGCTTGGGTGGATGGAGTGGTTGTGCTGGATTTCACAAGGCTGGATCTGCCGAATTGTCGCTTACTGCCCCGCGCCTCTCCCACTCGTTCCTGCTGATCCTTTAGACTGACCAGATGAATGGCGAAACGTGACGGCTCGCCGGCCGTATAGAAGCAAGGATTTCCTCTCCGCCGGGAAATTGGAACGGTAGGTGGGGCCTGCGATGACCCCGTAGTCACGCGGCAGTACCTGCCGTGGCCTGCCGTCCTGATGGAGGGAATTGGGAACTGTGGGCAACCTTTGATCGTCTCCCCTTTCTGAGTCACTGGATGCCAATCGAGGACAAGACAGCCATCGAGCAAACCTTGGCCGGTAACCAGCAGGCTTTCGCCGCGTTGGTGGAGCGGTACCAGTCCAGGTTGCTGGGATTGCTTTGGCACGCCTGTGGAGACCGAGGGTTGGCCGAAGATATCGCGCAGGAAGCGTTCATCCGCGCGTACCGCAAACTGCACACGTTCGCGGGAGACTCGCAGTTCTACACCTGGCTGGCAAAGATCGCGATGAACCAGTTGATCAGCTATCGTCGGCGACGGCGGCTGGAATCGACGCAACCGAGAAGCGGTTTGGACGCGGCACTGGATACCACCGGGCGCGACGATCCGCCGGACAGCGGATTGGAGCTGTCCGAAACACAGCAATGCGTTCGTGCAGCGATTGCGCTGTTGGACGAGGACCGTCGCACGGTCCTGTTACTCCGCGATTTTGATGGCCACGACTACGAGGCGATCGCCCGCATACTCGACCTGCCGGTAGGCACCGTCCGCAGCCGTTTGCACCGCGCGCGGCTGGAACTAAAGTCCATTCTGCAGAGCAAGAGTGAGCAACTCGGCTTGGAATGACCATGCAACCAAACGAACCGCAATACGAACCGATCGACCTGCCGGAGGAAATGCTCTCTGCATACTTGGACGGGGAACTTGCGCCACAGGAACGGTTGCAGGTCGAGCAGCGTCTGGCCCGAGATCCCGACTGGCAGCGCAAACTGGAAGAACTGCAAAGTGCGCGAGAATTGGTGCAGCAGTTACCCGCATGGCCTGCCTCCGCCACGTCCTTCACGGGGGACGATCTGGTCCGAAAAGCCGGCGACGAGGCCAGCCTGACCGAGGATAGCGATCACCACCAACCGCACGCGAGCCAGGCCGATGGCCACAGCGGAGGGATCGAGACAGAAGACGCATCGCTGGTTAGTTCACGGGCCACAGAGACCGAACGTGGATCAAAAGAACCGGAGGAGGCGGCACGGCTCCATCACCGTACCGGTCGAGGCTGGATCAGGATGCGGCAGGTACGCATCCTGGGCATCGCAGCCAGTATGCTCCTGGCCGTCGGAATCGCAGTTCGCCTGTGGTGGCCAAGCAGCGCGACGATGCTGGCGACAAGCGATCGAGCCCGATCCACGCAGAGCGAGACCGGCAATACTGCCGACGCCATGTCAACGCAGCAACCTGCCGGTGTAGGACGGTTCTTGTCGGAGGACCTGACCAGCGAAGGGACGATGGGCGCGAGCCCGCCAGCCTCCGACGACGAGTTGGCTGCCGCTGTGGCGGAAGCGAATGGGGGCGCGATGGATTTTGCAATTGGCAAAGAAGCTTCACTCACCGAGAATGCAAAGCCGTCGAGCGGATACGCCGATCTGGCCCCCGCGGATGGACTGGCCTTCGGGGCGACGAGCGAGCGCGCAGAACTACCGACCGAAGCATCTGAGTTGCATGCGTCTCCTGGGGCTGATCATCTACCGAGCCGACCTCCTGCGCCGCAACAACTGGCCAGGCCAGGCATGCTAGCGGAGGATAAACGGCGGGAGGGTGATTCTATGGGCCGGGCGATCGTTGGTGCGGCGGGAGCAGGTCAGCGGGCGCGGCCTTTGCCTGAACAGCGCAGTACGGCTACCACCAACGGCGCGTCCGATGCGGGGCACGATGCCATTACGCCTGTGGCGATTGTTTACAGCGAACCTTGGACGCCGGCTGACATCGCCCAGTCTAGCCCCGCTATCACTCAATTGTTTGGCAAGCGTTTGACGGGGCTTCCTCCGGCCGCCCAGGCGGCACCGGGACCCGCCGGTGGCCGTTCCTTGATGGCCCCACCGATGCTCTTGGTCACAGTGCCCGCAGATCGATACTCGGACGCCAGTCGGGCCGCCATCGCCACCATCAATCGCGCGGAACGGCTCGATGCTTTCCTGCAAGGATTGCGTTCAGTTGCACAGGACCAAGCCGAGACCATCGGGCAACCGGAGCCGGCCCCCCAGACTTCACAGGAGTCGGCCCAGGTGTTGTTCATGTTTGTGGAATCGAAGGCGGATGCCGAACGCATCCTCCAGAGAATCCGCAGTCAAATCGACCCGCCATCCAACAGCGCCCAAACCGCGGTGGACAGCGTCTGGATCCTTCCGGGCACTGCTGTCGATCAGGTCGGCGACGGCAGGACCATCGTGGTGATTCAACGCGGATGACCACTGGTCACGCTCGAATCACTCTGGCGTGCCCTGAACTTCGGTGTGCATCCACCGGCGCAGCAGCGGTGTCAGCAGCAAACAGACCCCACCACACGCGCCGGCCATCACCGCCACCGTCTTGTAGACTTCGCCGTAGATATGCACCGTTTCCGCAGGGATCGGGACGAAATTGCTACCACCTTCATTGACGGCAGCAAACTGAGCGATGATGGCTGCCAGGAATTGAGCAAACGCGGTGGCCAGAAACCACGACCCCATGACGGTACTCACCAGCCGGTGCGGCGACAGTTTGGTAACCATGGACAGGCCGACCGGCGACAGGCACAGTTCACCCGTGGTAAGCAACAGGTACATCATTAGCAGCCAGAAAGGGTTGACCATGCCATCTTCGTCGGCGAACTGAGTCCCGAAATACAGCATCGAAAACCCGAGACCGACCTGCAGCAACCCCAGGGAGAACTTGAAGGGTGTGCTCGGCTCCATCCCGCGGGCGCCTAGGTAATCCCATAGCGCCGTCAGCAACAGACCGAACAACATGATGTAAATCGGGTTGACCGATTGAAACACCGAAGCGGGAATCTCGGACCCACCGATCCCCAGCCGCCCGACGTTTTCCGCAGTGTAGGTCCACTCGACCTTCTTATCCTCCTCGGTCGCCTGGGCCGACTTGGCGAATTCTCGCAGGTAGGTCAACGCAGACATCGTCAATTTCGGTTGCTGGCGAACGTCCTGCACCACCTGGTCAAGTCGTTCGGGGGACAATTGTTTCCCTGCCTCCTTGCTGGCTTCCACTCCCCGTATCGCTTTCTCGACCTTGTCCGGAAAACTGGGCGCGGCATTCTCGTGGCCCAGGTACTCCTGGCTCAGGTACGCCAGATCTTTCAACGAATCGTCCGACGTCAGCCGCAGGACCTCGGTCGTGCCAACCATACTCTCATCGACCACGCTTCGTTCCGACACGCGATCGACATTCCGGTCGGTAAAGTTATTGATCGAACTCCCCTGTTGTTCGAAGAATGCCCAAAACCAGATAGAGAAAAAGGTCAAGACGAATACCACGAACATTCGTTCACGCGCGATCTTGTCCAGACTGAAGGCTTCTTTGAACAGGTAGACCGTCGCGCCGATCCCCGCCAAGATCAGCACCAAACCGGCCGGTCGACTGGCCTCCTCGACGAACTGAGCAATGCCCCGCACCAGCTTGTTCTGGCTTTCGTGCAGATGCGAGATCATCGCTTCCGGAATCAAGGTAACCTGTTCGTCGAAACCCGGCAGCACGGAAAAGCCGGAAACCAGAATGACGAAGATGGGAATTACGGCGGCGGTCCCCACTAGTACCTTGATGAGATTGGAGCTGAATTTCTCGGGGTCCGGCGCGCGGCCTAGTTCGGTTGGCAGCCCGCCGCGAGACAAGGCCACCAAGGCCGCGGTGGCGGACAAAACCAGTGCCCCCACGACGAAGTAGTTGAACAGGATGGAGAAGAGATCACCCGCGTTGTACATCAACATCATCGCCGCGCTGGCCAGTGCCGTCGCCAGGATCATGGCTTGAGTCAATACCGTGGGGGCCGCGAAGATGGCCACCCCCACCAGCATCCCAACCGTGGCTAAGCCAAACCCGTAGTGCCATCCCCAGGTCTCGCCGATATACCCGCACAACAAAGGCGCCATGGCCGCCCCCAGGTTGATGCCGATGTAAAAGACGGTAAAGCCCCCATCGCGTTTGGGGCTCCCTTCCGGGTACATCTCACCTACCATCGACGAGATATTGGGCTTGAAAAAACCGTTGCCGGCAATCAGCAGTCCCAGAGCTGAGAAGAATGCCAGGTCGTTTTCCAAGGTCATCATCAAATGCCCGGCAGCCATTAGCAGACCGCCAATGATCACGCTGGTTCGCCGCCCCAACAAACGATCGGCGATCATGCCGCCGAAAAAGGGCGTCATGTAGACCAGGGCAGTGTACGCCCCGTACACCGCATTGGCATCCTTGTCGCCGTACCCCAGAAAACCTTTGATCATGTACAGGACCAGCAAGGCCCGCATTCCGTAATACGAAAACCGCTCCCACATCTCGGCAAAGAAAAGGGTGTACAACCCAGTGGGATGCCCAAATACCGTCGGTAGTCGACTCGGATCGAACGTTGCTGACTCGCCAGAGCTTGTTGCCTGCATGCCATCCTTCCTCGGTCGGGAAAAAATGCTCGATTCCACGGGTCCGGCAGAAAAACCGCCCAAAGCGTAATCGGATGGCTAGCACGAGAAAAGCCCGAACGGAAAGGAATTTGCCATCCACACAGGATTTAATGGTACCTGCAACCCGTTCCCGGAGTTTGCCCATCCCCCGCGTCCTTCGTCCCACCGGGTTTTTGACCAGCCCATGACGTTTGGTCCCAGTCAGGATGGAAGTGGGTTGCGGGGCACGCCGCTATTCGCTCGGGCCTAGCGTTACCGGCACCCGCAGCGTCTGGTTGTCCCGAACGATAGTCAACACAACGGTCGAACCCGGAGGACGATCCTCGATAGCGGCTAGCAAGCTGTCTGCCGAATCCACAGGCTGGCCATCCACGGCAATGATGCGGTCGGCAGACGAGGTATCGAGGACCGATTGGGTGTACTTGTATAGACCCTGGCGGTAGGTCTTGGTCACCACGCTGAATCCGCGCAGACCGGCCTGATCCGCTGGTCCGCCGGGCACTACATCCACGATCAACAGGCCGTTGTCCGTTTCGTAGACTCGCCGAATGCCGATCGTTGCCCGCACGATGCGGCCGTCTTGAATCAGCCGCGGAACGATGCGGCGAATCGTGCTGACCGGGATGGCAAACCCGACGCCAGCGCTGTCACCATCGCTGCTCATGATGGCCGTCGTCATCCCGATCAATTCACCGCGCGTGTTCAACAACGGGCCACCGGAATTGCCTTGATTGATCGACGCGTCGATCTGGATCAACGCCCGCATGGCGCGGCCCCGCCGCGAAGGAATCTGGCGGTTCAGGCTCGAAATCATGCCGCTCGACATGCTGCGTTCTAACCCAAATGGGTTGCCGATGGCGTAAATCCGCTGCCCTACGCGCAGGCTGTCCGATATCCCCCAAGGAATCGGGTGGAGTTGCTCTGGCGGCGCATCGATCTTCAACACCGCGATGTCCGTTTCGGGGTCCTGCCCTACCAAATGAGCAGGATAGGCCGATCCACCCGACAAACTTACTCGAATGTCACGTGCTCCATCGATTACGTGCTGGTTGGTCAGGATCAGGCCCGTGCGGTCGATGATCGAACCACTGCCACTCCCTTCGCGCACCGCGACCTTGAGAAACGAGTCCATGGCGAACGATCGCGTATTGATATGCACGACGCCACGATTGGCAAACTCGTAGACCGAGATCGCTACCCGTTCTTCCGGCAACAATCCATCGTCGAGGCTGGGGACGGTCGGAGACGGGGGCGGCAAGATGGGCTGGCGCAGCCCCGTATCGGGCGCGCTGGCAATCTGCCCGCGCACCGCCGCAGGCACAATCCACGCGGCGAGTGCCACGACCATGCCCAACACCGCATTTTTGGTCCGATGCATCTTGCTTCTCCGTCCTTCAGAACCTCCTTGTCGCATCGAACCAGTCGTAGTCCGATGGCTGGACGCATCGTAGTGGAAGCGGCTGGTCCAGCCCAAGCCGAATTCTCGTCGCTCGGCCGGCTGTCCGGCTGACTAGCCCTGCGAATCGAACCCCAAGCCCCCACCTAGCCGGAGCCTCCCACCCATCCGACATTTGGGTTTCCGGCAGTTGGAAACGATAGATGACCCGGTACCGAGATTCAGCAGACATTCTCCG
>RFIQ01000392.1 GCA_003695565.1 Planctomycetota bacterium
ACGCGCAGGCGTACCCGCATTCGACTTTGGCCTACGGTGCGTGGGGAGCGGACTTCATTCGCCAGTCCGCTGGCGGCGACCAGCCGTTTTGTTTGTCGATTAGCTTCAAAGCGCCGCATCATCCGGTGCAACCCGACCGGCGGTTCGATGAAGTGTATGCAGGGGTGACCATCGATCGTCCACCGAATTTCGGACGCCAAAACGGTTCGCACTTTTCATTGCAAAGCCGGCAGGGAAGGCAATACGAACGGTTCGAGAGCTGGGGGTACGCCAGCGACTACGACGGCGTGATGCGCAAGTACTACCAGCAGATCTATGCCATCGACGTCGCCGTGGGCATGCTGCGGCAAGCGGTGGAAGAGTCGGGGATCGCTGACAACACGATCTTCGTCTACACCTCGGACAATGGTTTTCTCTGCGGTGCCCATGGGTACGGGTCCAAGGTCTTGCCCTATGAAGAAGCGTCGTGTGTGCCATTGATCATTTTCGATCCGCGGGTTCCCTCTAGTCGTCGCGGCGTGCGGTGCGATGCGTTGGTGGGCAATATCGACATTGCGCCGACCCTGTTGGATTGGGCTGGCATCGCGCGTCCGGACGGAATGGATGGACGGAGTTTGCAACCGTGCGTGGAAGACCCTGAATCCGACGTGCACGATCAACTGGCTTTGATCAACGTGTGGGGCCCCCGTCCAGTCCACTCGTTGGGGATCGTCACCGAACACTTCAAGTACATCTACTGGCCCTACGCCGCGCAGGGATTTGTGCCGACTGAGGAGTTGTACGATATGCAGTCGGATCGTTTGGAGATGCACAATCTGGTGGGCCAACCGCAGTATGTCGAGGCGTTGGAGGCCATGCGACGGCGCTACGATGCCCAGGTCGAGGATTGGCGGCGTCGGGCGGTGCCCTATCACGGGTACGCAAAATTCGGGACGATCTTCGATCGCCACGTCGAGTGGGATCGCAAGGAGCGCGCCTACCGGGACGAGTAAAGCTGAACTAGCGGGCCGTCCAACCCCCATCGACGACCAGCATGCTGCCGGTGGTGTAGGAACTGGCCTGACTGGCCAGGTAGATGGCCGCTCCCTGGATCTCTTCCAGCTCACCCCAGCGTTCCAACGCGACAGCTCCCACAATGAATCGCTTGGCCTCCTCGGTCTCGGCGATCGGAATATTCATTTCCGTCAAGAAGGGGCCGGGACAGATGGCGTTGCAGGTGATGCCGTGTGGAGCCAGTTCGAGTGCCAGGCTGCGGGTCATTTGCACGACCGCCCCTTTGCTGCTCGCGTACGGGGTGCGTCCTGCCAGACCGACCAGCCCCAGGGTGCTGGCGACGTTGATGATGCGGCCATGTTTTCGGGACTTCATCATCGGCACGACGGCGCGACAAACGTTCCAAGTGCCGTTCACGTTGGTCTGCATGACTTGATCGAATTGTTGTGGCGAGAGATCTTCGATGTTGCCACGAATATTGATACCTGCACTGTTGATGACGATGTCGATCGCCTGCCAACGCTCGACGATCGTCCGCACGGCCTGTTCGACCTGGTCGGTATCTCGCACGTCCAGGGCAATGCCGTGGGATTGTACGCCGTAGTGCTGGGCGATGGCCGCCGCCACCTCGCGTGCCAGTTCGCCATCGCGGGCGGCCAGCGCCACGTCCGCTCCGGCCGAAGCCAGACCCGCAGCCATGGCCAGCCCCAAGCCCTTCGAACCGCCGGTCACCAGGGCCCGCCGTCCATCCAACCGAAACTGCTGGATACCCGGAAAATCAACGCGCAGCGGCATGCAATCAACTCCTGTGAAGCAAGGGGAGAAGGGATGATCCTCGATTCTAGCGGGGCGAAATAAGAAGTCGACATCGGGACGGCGCGGTGGTACTCGTTTATCCTTGACTCAATTGCAGGAAGTGCGCTACCTGTTACGATGATCCGATCCCGTTCATGCCACCATCCACTACGCCAAACATTCGAGCGACAGAGCCATGCAACGTACCGCCCTCCGGCCGGTCAAGATCAAGCGGCGGTTCACGCGATCCAGCCCTGGTAGCGTGCTGTACCAATGCGGGGAGACGATCGTGTTGTGCACGGCCAGTTTATCGGATACGGTTCCGCCCTGGTTGGCCGGGAGCGGAAAAGGGTGGATCACGGCGGAGTATAACATGTTGCCGCATAGCACGCAGACGCGCAAACCCCGCGATCGCGGCAAGGTCGACGGGCGAACGACTGAGATCCAGCGATTGATCGGGCGCAGCCTGCGTGCCGTGGTCGACCTGGAGCGTCTGGGAGAGCGAATGGTGACAGTCGACTGTGACGTATTGCAAGCCGACGGAGGGACGCGGACGGCCAGCATCACCGGCGGTTTCCTGGCGCTGTGCGATGCTTTGTATCCAGAATTCCGAGGCATTGCCCCGGAGGATCACCCTCTGCGCGACAGCGTGGCGGCGATCAGCGTGGGAATCGTCGGCGGCAAACCCGTATTGGACTTGGATTACGAACAGGATTTTGCGGCCGCCGTCGACATGAATGTGGTGATGACCGGGACGGGACGGTTTGTGGAAATCCAGGGAACGGGGGAAGAAGCCACCTTCGACGACGACGATCTGGACGCGATGCTCAAATTGGCGCGCCGCGGCATCCGGCAACTCACCGAGCTGCAACGGAACGCCTTGGGTAAGCAGTGGCCGTTGCGGTAGGCTGCGGCTGGGGTGCAGGGAGCGGTCAGGGAGCACGGGTCCGGAAGGGGCGGCTACGCCGTGCGGCCCACTGCACAGCTTGGGAGTGACGCCGCCCCGGGGGGACGGTTGCCAACGATCGACCCAGCATTGATAATGACGCGGCCAGCCAACGGATCACCTGGCGTTCCCATCCAGTTTTTCTGGCCTAGTGCTCTGTCACGTTTAGCACGTGGGGTAAGCATCCTGCTCGACATGCAGAACGTGGGGTAAGCATCCTGCTTGCCATGCAGAACGTGGGGTAAGCAT